>JABMSA010000302.1 GCA_013202185.1 Planctomycetota bacterium | reverse complement strand
GGTCGGCCATGTGGCGCTCCAGGCCGAAACGGAAGGCGGGCGAACGGAGCTGCTGCGCGGCACGAATTCGTTTTCGGCGAGGATCGCGAGGATCGCCAAGTCGCTGAACGACACGTGCAAGGACGGCAAGCCGCTGGAGTTCGATTTCTCGGACGTCGACGAGCGGCACTGCCCGAGCTGCGGCAAGCTGCTGCCCGAGGTGGGGAGCTTCTGCCGGGCGTGCATGGAAAAGAGGAAGATCCTGGCGCGGATCTGGCACTACGTGAAACCCTACTGGCGGAGGCTTGTGCTGATAATGACATGCACGATCAGCGTGGCCCTGCTATCGCTTGTAGCTCCCTACCTGATCAAGATACTCACCGACGACGTGCTGTTGGCCGACGGTGGTGCTAGGCTGTTGCTGCTCCTGGTGCTGGTGCTCGTTGCAGTTCGCTCAGGTTCGCTGTTGATCGGCATTATCGGGGGAAGGCTGCTGGCGTGGTTCAACGCCCAAGTCGTACGCGACGTGCGGCTCGACTTTTTCCAGGCCGTGCAGGGGTTGTGCCTTCGCCGATACGACAAAACGCAGACAGGGGCCCTGGTGTCGCGCCTCACGCACGATACACAACACTTGAGCCTCCTCTTCAGGATCTTCGGACAGAACATTGTCCCAGGCATCCTCCAACTTGTCGGTATATGCGGTATGCTTTTCTACCTCAACTGGCAACTGGCGCTGATAGTCCTGGTTCCGGCCCCGCTTGTCATGGTGCTCACCAAGAAGTTCTATCGCATAGTCCGTAGGTACTATTCGCGCGTCGGGCAGCGACAGGCCAGGATGAGCGCACGTGCAATCGATTCGATCTCCGGCATCCGCGTGGTCAAGGCCTTCGCGCAAGAGCCCTCGGAGATGCTTACTTTCCAGGGCCAGAATGAGCGTCTATGTCAGGCCACCGGTCTCGCAGGCACCATGGATGCAACCTACTTTCCGATCATCGGATTCCTCATCTCGTTCGGCTCGTTTCTTGTCTGGTATTTCGGCGGGCTGCGTGTCATTCGCGACTCCGGCGAGATGACCGTCGGTTCGCTGCTTGCCTACTTGGCATACCTGGGTATGTTCTATCACCCGCTGCAGATGTTCACCAGGATGGGAGGCATGATAAACCGCGCGATCGCCTCCGCACAGAGGCTGTTCGAGATCACCGACGCCGATCAGGAGGTCTACAACGCCCCCGACGCAAAGCCGGTCAAATCCGTGGCGGGCGCAATCCGGTTTGAGGACGTCCACTTCGGTTATGTGATAGACAAGCCGGTGCTCAAGGGCATGACGATGGACGTGCGGCCCGGCGAAATGATCGGGCTAGTCGGCAGGTCGGGCGTGGGCAAAACAACGATCACCAACCTCCTCTGCCGCTTCTACGATATCGACGACGGCAGTATCCTCCTTGACGGCACAGACCTGCGCGACTTGAAGCTTCGGGATCTGCGCCGCCACATCGGAATCGTACCGCAGGAATCGTACCTCTTCAACGCGACCATCGCCGAGAACATCGCCTACGCCAACCCGGAAGCCACGCAGGAGGATGTTTTCCGAGCGGCGGCGGCCGCCAACGCACACGGATTCATAATGCGCCTGCCCGACGGCTACGACACCCGCACCGGCGAGCGCGGGGCTGCGCTCTCCGGCGGCGAGAGGCAGCGCATCGCAATCGCAAGGGCGATCCTGTGCGATCCAAGGATACTGATCCTCGACGAAGCGACGTCGTCCGTCGACACCGAAACAGAAGAACTGATACAGGAAGCCCTGAGGAATCTTGTCAAGAACCGAACAACGTTCGCCATCGCACATCGGCTGTCGACGCTCAAGAGAGCCGACCGGCTGCTCGTGATCGAAGACGGCAAGGTGGCCGAATTCGGCACGCACGAGGAGCTGATGGAGAAGAAGGGCACCTTCTACAACCTGGTGCAGTTGCAATCGAGGCTCTCGGCCATAAAGGCCGTGGACGGATAGACGCAGCCGGCGTAACGGGAGAATCCGATGGATGCCAGACAGGACAACGGCGAGTTCCTCCAACCTTCGCGCGTGAAGCTGACGACCGACGGCTCGGGGCGCGTACGGCTGACGCTCGACGGAGATTGCTCGTACCTCGAGGTGACTGCTGTAAGGGCGTTTCCGTTTTCCGACACCGAGCGGCACATCGGGCTGCTCGATGCGAACGGCGGCAGCAAGATGATCGGCCTCATCACCAACCCGACAAAGCTCGACGCGTCTTCCCGGCAAGTGCTGCTCGACGCGCTCGCCGATCACTATTTCATGCCGACGATCACGAGAATCTGCGCTATGAAAGAGCAGTATGGCGCCGCCTACTTCGACGTCGAAACCGACCGGGGCAACCGGCATTTCGTTTCAAAGGGCCTGCGCGACGGAACACGCGACCTCGGAAACGGCGAGCTTCTCATCCCCGACGTCGACGGCAACCGCTACCGCATTGCCGACTGGCGCCGGCTCGACGCGCAATCGAGAAAGTTTCTCATGCCCATCCTGTAGCCGACCCGCCGGCAAGCCTGCTGAATCCTGTTTGTGGCACGCCACGGCTTACAGAGCCGCATCTCGTTTGCGATGGAACCATCGAGTGGCTGAATGCGGCAGCTACCGGCGCCGAAGCTCCCTTACGCATTCGGCGTGGCGGCTGTTGACGACCCCCTGCACGATGACCACAACCAGCACAACCCCAGCACCCGCCAGGTACGCCGTTTGGAGGCCGTAGGCGCCCGCCAGAAACCCGCCGAGAAACGGACCGGCGATGTTGGCCGCGCCTACCACCGACTCGTTGATGGAAACGTAGCGCGAACTTCTTGTAGGATGGATCAGAGAGTGGAACGTGAGGTAGAAGAAGAAGGATCCCAGGTAGATTCCGTGAAGCGCGGCCGCGCACCCGAAGCCCCATGGGCCTTCGGCCGTGGCCACGACCAGCATGCCCGCAATCCCAAACAATCCGAACGCACCGACCGCGAAGGGGCGGTACATCCACGTCTTGCTCCGGCAAAGGAGCAGCCCGGTGAGGGCGCGGACAGCGGAGGCGACGAAGAAAATTGTTCCGATCTCGGGTTCCGACATGCGGTATTCGACCCCGCTGACGGGAATGAGGGTCTTGAGCATTGCGAAGCTGGCGATGCTCAGGCCGCCGCAGAGCCAACCCAGCCAGGCGAGGTTGGGCATGCGCGAATAGTCCAGCGGCTTGCCGACCGGCGCAATCGCCCGCTTGGCGGCCCGGGGGGCATCATGCTCGTGGCCGTGACGCTGCAGGAGATACACGCCGACCGCCGTGCCTATGGCCATGACGATGTTGACGGAATAGCATGTCTGCCAGCCATAATACTTCCATATGAACCCGGCAACGAACGGCCCGATCGCGAACCCGGCGCTCCATGCGAAAAGAAAAATCCCCGACGAATAAGCGACGGACCTGGCGCGGGCCTGGTCGAACGCTTTCATGAATACCTGGAAGGGCGCGAAGAAGAGGCCGGTGCCGATCGCCATCGGGACCATCAGGTAATGCATCTCGTGCAGGCCGGCGAACCGGACGAAGCCCGCTGAGGTAGCCGCGAGCACAACGCACGCGACGATAAGGAATCGGGGGGCGTTTTGCGGTGTGACGATCCGCGCCACGACCTGGCACACGAACATGTAAACCACGGCCCACACGATGAAGAGGCTTGCTATCCTCGATGGCTCCCATCCCGCGTTCGCCCCACGGACCGAGCACACAAACGCCGTACACGCCATCGCAAGATCGATCGCAGCCGGAAACAGGTAGATAAGAAACCGTGTCATGAAACCTTCCGGCGCGGCTCCTCGTAGCGACGGGTATGATGAAACGCTCAGTCGGGCAGGCCGTATTCGTTGTCGAGCAGCTCGGTGATCGCCTCGATCTTCTCGATTTCCCCGGGCTGCGAGATTTCGTCGGAGACGCCGAGGATCAGCTTCGGTGCGAACATGTCGACGGCTCGCCTGGTGAAATCGAGTAGGTCTTCGGTCTTGTGATTGGGGAGGAAGTCGATTGCCGGCAGCAGATCGAGCACGACCATCGAGTCGCCTACGGCGTCCTTGATCATCTCGAGGGTCATGTCGCCCATGGGCGCGGGCGTGAGCGCTTCGACGCCGTCGAGGCCCGTTTCGCGGAGGAACGGCAGCATGTGGCGCGAGTTGCCGTCCCAGTGACTGTGCACGAATCGGCCCGCCTGGTGGAGCCTTTCGGAAATGCGCTGCCACCTTGGTAGAAGGTATTTCTTGAGGATCGGCGGAGGCGTGAATTCGTTGGTTGCGTGGTCGCCGAGGTTGAAGATGCGGTACGGGAGCTTGAGCGCCTCGTCGATGAGCCGATCGTCTCGGCGGTCGGTCGCCTCGAGGAACGCTTCCACCTCTGCCGGGTGATCCGCGAGCAGGTAGTATGTGCCTGGCAGGCCGCACCAGAACTTGATGAGGTCGGTGAAGCCCGAGCTTGTGAGGAACGTGGTCGGCTCGGCACGGTCGCCGACTCTTTCGGAGGCCCTGCGAAACGCGTCGGGGTCGGCGCGGACCTGCTGGCGATCGATGAGATCGGTCGCCACGCGAAGGTCCTGGGCCGTCTTGACCGGGAAGTCCTCGATCCGATGGTTGATGCGCTTGTCGTCTTCCCACACGTCGCGATAGACAGTGGTGATCTCGCCGAGAGGTGTGCGGACGCGCTGAATTGTGTGGTTGGGATGGGTTTCCTCGATGCGTACGATGTCATCTCGTGTTTGGTACCAATCTATGCCTTGTGTGGCGGCGTACCGTACCGAGCAGCGCAGTGCGTCGTAAATCCCGAACGAGTCGAGGTGCTGGAACCTCTCCGGCAGTGTGCCGAGTGCCGTGTGATGATCGATCCATGTTTCGAGGCGGGGCTGCCAGAGCACGCCATCGGCGGTGCCTTCGAAAATCGCCAGGTTCAGTTCGCGTCGAGTGGGCATCTGCATTCTCTCCTTGAGTACGGTCTGTCGGTATCACGGATTGTCGAGCAACTGCACGCGGCATAATGATACTGGGCGGGTGTGGCTTTTGCAAGCACTTTTTCCGGTTGGTTGGTGGGTTCGTGAACTTCGTCGTGAACTATACGCCAGATTTGCCTCCGGTAGCGATGTAGCCATGAACAAAGCCGCCCCCGGGAAAACTCCGGGGGCGGCTGCGGCTTTCATTTGGCGGATGCTCTTATTCGCCGTTTGCCGGCGGCTGCTGGAACTGGCCGAGCGCGTTCCGAACTTCGATCATGTCGAGCACGTTGATGAAGTTATCGCCGTTGGCGTTGCCGAGTACCCCGTTCTGCCACGGATCCCTTTGCAGGTTGTTGCGAACCGTGATCAGATCGAGGACGTTCACCACGCCGTCGAGGTTCAGGTCGGGCTTGAGGGCCTCGCATAGGAACTTCTCGTACGGGCACTTGGTGAACGAGTGCGGGCAGATGGTCCGAGTTCCGCCGTTGTAGTCGGGGCACAGCGTCACGGCGAATGACGCAACGCACTTCGTTGGCAGGCTCGGACAATTCGTGATCGTAAGCGGACAGGTCGTTCCGATGTTCGGACATACCGTGAACTTTCCAAAGACGCCCGAGCACAGAGTTGTGCCGCCGCTGCACTGCGTTGAATTGACCGGGCACATGGTCGGCGTATACGGGCACTCGGTGGGCACCTGAGGGCAGATCGTGGCCGAAGTCGCCGCGTCGGAGCACAGCGTAGCATGCGACAGGCCGGCGCACTGCGTGAG
>JABMSA010000301.1 GCA_013202185.1 Planctomycetota bacterium | reverse complement strand
TTTGTGAACAACAGCGGGCTATCCTCTGTGCCGTCAAGGTAGAGATTCGCTTCCATCACGTATTGCTTCGGATCGGCGTAGCTGTCCTTGTGCGGGGTGTCGGTGCCGTCCTTTTCGATGCCCCACTTGCCGTCCCACATTTTCGTGACCTCTATGCCGAGCGGCGGCGAAGCTTCTACCTTCCGAACAAGGCAGGCCACTGCCTCGGTGCCGTCCATCACCGTCAATTCGATTCGCGGCGAATAGGACGTTTGCGGGCTGTTGAGCGTATACTTCACTTCTGCGAGCGGATCGTCATCGAGTTTCGGGTCGTAAACCTTCAGGCCATCGAGATCAAGTTGCTGGATCGTCACCCTCACCGCGTCTTCGGTCCAATCGTAGTCATCGCCGTCGCCGTCGAGGTCCACCTCAAACTTTATCCGTTTGTCTGCGACGGCGGCGCTGGGTTTCACGGCCTCCAGGTAGAGGGTGACGACGTACGGCTTCATCCACCTGGTGAAGCCGAGCGCCGTGGCATCGAACACGTTTGCGTCGCCGCCGTTGCGACCGGGCACAAAATCGCCGCCGTTCTTGGCGGAATTCTTGTTACGCGCATCAGCGCCGGGCTCTGTCCACAGCCGCAAGGAACCCTCCGGGGCGCCGGGCAACTGATACTCGCCTTCCGGGGTCTTGGTAACCTGGGCCGGGTCGGACGAGTCGTAGGTGAGCCTGACCTTAACGTAGTAGATGAACCACATCGAGGCGTCCGGCGGCTCGCTGATTTCCAGTATCACCGGAACAAATTGCAGGCCCGGGCAGAGATTGTCCTCGGGGTCAGCCGGGTCCCGATCGTAGCCGTCTGCGAAGTCGGGGATGCCGTCATCGTCTACGTCGCCGTCGTTTACGACAACGATTTTTCCAGGGAGGTCGGGATCGCCGTCTTCGTCTTCGATCTGTTCCTCGTCCTCCCAGGTGCGTTCGGGGTCGTCAAAGTTGTTGTCGTTGTCGCTGTCGATATCGATGTCCGGGCCCACTAGCAGCTTGATCTTGTCGTATGTACGGAAGGTGCCGCCATTGGTGTATTCGAGGAAGAGCTCGACGTACCCGGCTTTAATTCCTTGTATGAGGACGTCGTCTTCTCCGGACAGCACGAAGTCCCATACGTCCTGCTCGTCAACGTCGTCGTTCATGATGAGGTCGTGCGGTTCTTCGGCTTCGTAAACTCGTATCTTGCCGTCGCCCTCGACCTTGAGTTTGATCTCTCCGCCGAGCTGTTGCGTGGCCGGGCGGAGCGCTATTTTTGCCGGTGTCATTTCATCCCACTCGGTTGCCAGGGGCACGCAGATCGTTGTTTCCAACTCAAGCTCATCATCGTCTTCTTCCACTATCAGGTCGTCGCCGTCGGTGTCCACGTCGATGTCCGGCCGCACAACGGTGTAATCGCTGGTTACGGAATCCACCGGGTTGCCGTCGTCATTGTATCCATAAGGATTATGATAGGACACCGTGATGGATTTGTCGTTGAAGGCAGCGCTTTCTTCGGTGCTGAACATTATCGCGGAAAAGTCGGTGCCGGAATCAGGCCCGGGGACGTAGTAATGGTCAGTCAGTTCCTCCAGATCTATCCTTCGGAAGACCTCTTCGTAGTTGTCATCGAACAACACCAGGCCGTCGAAGTCGCTGTCGTCGATGACCAGCCGCACGAGCGGGTCTGATGGGGTCATGCGCACCAACATCTCTGCACCCAGATCAGGCAATTCGTCGGTGGGCGACTGCTCGGGCTTGCCCGAAAGTTCAAGCATATTGTCCCATCCGTTCCAGGGAACAAGCTTGGGGGCGGTGATGTCTTCGATCAGGCACGTGGTGTAAATCAGCGGATCTTTGCCATAGTCGCCCTCGATGTCCGCGAGAATCAAGTTGGGAGCCACCGAGCCGGATGGCCCATCGGGCAAGGCTATGTCGACGGAAAGAATGTTGTTGTAATCTGCGTCCGGCGGGTCAGGGAAGTCATCAAATGGCACACCATTGGCCAGATGATCCTCGCCAAAGGTCACATCAACAACCAATGCCTCATCCCAAGTCACGGTCAGGCTATGAACGTGAGTGGGCCCGGGGAAGTAGTTGCACCGGTATTCGATCTCGGCCGCCATAACTTCTTCCGGCTTTCCGAAGACCCCCCAGTACTCGTTGTTCTCCCTGTCTGGCAGGCCCGCCAAGCCTTTGGAGAGATCGTACATGTAAACGTGCACGTGTTCCTCACCGACTTGGGGTGGGGTGTAAACATCAAAATCCACCTCGTCCTCGCCTATTATCTCTCCGCGATTGTACACGGTTACTTCAAAGCTGGCGCCGGCTACCAGAATCGTGGCGCTGGCAACGTTAGTCTCCGGATCAAAGGTGGGCCCTGTTACGGAGCCGTTCGATACGCGCCAGACGATATCGCCTACGAGAGGAACGTCCGGGCTAATCGTGCAGGTTACCTCAATTACAAGGGGAAGCAGACTTCTCGTGTCCCACTCAAAGAACTGGTCTTTGATATCGGGATCGTACTCAAAATCATCTGCGGAATAGGGCGTACTGAATCCGAGACGATTCTGAACGGCAATCATGTCCAATATGTTTATGACGCCGTCCGGTGGGTCCGGTGTAACGTCTGCATAACGCAACCTGCCTTCGACCTCCATATTAAAGTAATTATTAACCAACATCATGTCGAGGATGTTGACGAAGCCATCCCCATTTACATCGCAGTACAGCGGAGTTCCCGGAACCGGTATCGGATGGCCAAGAGCTAGAGTTTCACTATCGGCGACCGGCGGAGGGGAGGTAGGATCCGCCCCAAACCCAACCTGCACAGCTATCGGGTCGCATCGCCAGGAAATCCAGCGACCGTCGGCATCGAGCAGTTCGGCCCGTAGCGAGACATAGTACTCCCCCCTCGATCTGGGGGCGTACCTTACAACGAAATCAGCAAAAGAACCCGAGCCGGACACGCCCCCTCCCAACAACACACCCGCCCGCCCGTCAGCTACATCCCCACTGCAATATTCTCTGCCGGCGAAAAGCTCGCCTTCGCTTGTCGCGAGAACAGTGAACACATCGGCCAGTGTCGCATTGTCGTAGAAATCCAATTTGATCTGGTAGCCAACAAGGTTGGTGACCTCTCCGATGCCCACGGTGACAACAAAATCGCCGCCACCGGGAGGCAGCCACGCGGGCGCATCGATGGAAAGCTCGACCATTTATTGCGGAGGCACAGTGGCCCCCTCACACGTGAATCCTGCTGCAGAAAAGAAAATCCCCAAGCATACAACTACGATCGCCGTGCACCTTTCCATTGCCATTCTCCTTTTTCACTTCGATCCCTGAAGCGAGCCCCACGGCTCTCTCCGCTAAAGTCCCGTTGCCGTTCGCTCACAATTGGCAGACCGGCGCCCACACTGAGATGTGTCACGGGTGTCTATACTAAGATGTTTCACCTGAATTATACCGCAGTTATGCTGCAAAAGTCAAGTGTAAATCCAGTGTTTTTATTTGGAGCCCACGCGCCTTCGCCTCCTATTTCCACTTGATTCCACGCGTTCCCGCCGTATAATCTGTTGAAGAAGCAGAATCGGTTATCAATTGCACGCACAAGGAAGCAGCAAATGGCCGTCATACGCGCCGTAATTTTCGATCTCGACGATACTCTCTACGATTGCTCGGGCCGGCTCGTTGAGAGCGCCCGCCGGCGCGCGGCCGCCGCGATGGTGTGCGCGGGCCTGCCCTGCACAGAAGAAGAAGCCTACAAGGTGCAGGCCGAGCTTGAGCATGAATTCGGCCCCAAGTTCGACGTCTTCGAGCGTATCGCCGAGAGGTACTCGTGCCCAACTTCCATCGCCGACGTCGCACTGGCGGCGTACAACTCGGATGAGGTCGAGGAGATCCATCCGTTCCCGGGCGTTCGAAAGGTTCTCGCCGAGCTGCGATCAGAGGGCTGCCGCCTATTCCTCGTCACCACCGGCATATACACCCGCCAACTTCGAAAGGTGCAGTTGCTGGGCCTGGCCGACGCCTTCGACGAGCTGGTGATAAACGACGCCGACAAGGGCCTGCCACTCAGCGAGTGCTACAAGCAGCTCGCGGCCAAATACCACCTCGCACCCGAAGAGATCGCCGTCATCGGCGACCGCATCTACGCCGAGATCAAAGTAGGCAACATCCTCGGAATGAACACGATCCAGTTCATTCACGGCAGGTTCAAGCATCTCTCCGCCAAGACCGACATCGAGATACCCGACTATCGCATCAAAGACATATCCGAGCTTCCGCGCGCTCTGCACGTTATCGGGAAGAAGCGCGCGGCATCGGGGTTGCGAATCGTTGCCGTCGGCGGCGGCACCGGCCTGCCGATGGTCCTCAACGGCCTCAAAAAACACACCGGCAACCTCACGGCAATCGTCACCGTCACCGACTCCGGCCGCAGCTCCGGCATGATACGCAACGACCTTGGCGTGCTGCCGCCCGGCGACATCCGCAACTGCCTCGTTGCACTCTCCGGTTCCGAGAGGCTCCTCCATGAGCTTTTTCAGTATCGCTTCGACAACGGCATGCTCGAGGGCATGAGCCTGGGCAATCTCTTCATCGCCGGCCTGGCGAAAGTGACCGGCAGCTTCGAGCAGGCCCTCCAGCACGCGGGCGAAATCCTCGCGATCCAGGGGTGCGTCCTACCCTCCACATTCAGTGATGTTCACATCTGCGCCAGGACCACCGACGGCAACGTATACGAGCAGGAGTTCAACGTGCGCACACCGGGCAAGCAGCCCATCGACGAGGTATACCTCGACAACCCCGACGTGCCCGGATCGGCGCAAGCCATCGAGGAAATCCTACAGGCCGACATCGTTGTGCTCGGGCCCGGAAGCCTCTTCACGAGTGTCATATCCAACCTGCTCGTCAAGGACATCGCCGCCGCCATCCGCCACACAAAGGCAAAGAGCCTCTACGTCTGCAACATTGTTACGCAGCCCGGCCAAACCGACGGTTTCGACGCCGCCGATCACGTCCGGGCGATTTTCAAATACATCGGCGACGGCGGGGTCGACTACGTGTTGCTCAACGACAATATCCCTTCTGATGAGATACTGCAGAGGTACGCCGACGAAGGCGCCGAGCTGGTCGTTCCCGGCGACGTCGACGGCCTTGGAGTGCAGATCATCCGCGCCGACCTTGTCGAAGACATCCAGAACAAGCGAGCGCTCTGGGAGAAGCAGGATCTCCTCCGCCACGACCCGGCAAAACTGGCCGACGCCATCATCAAACTATGCGATCGACACCCGGCAAACGAATGAGCCCGTCACCC
>JABMSA010000300.1 GCA_013202185.1 Planctomycetota bacterium | reverse complement strand
TTATCTGGTAGTTCTTGGGCAGGTCGGGGTACCAGTAGCTTTTGCGGTCCATGTAGGTATGCTGCTCGATTTCGCAGTTCATTACGATGGCGATCCGGATGACCTTTTCGAGCGCGGCCTCGTTCATCACGGGCAGCACGCCGGGCATGCCGATGCACACCGGACAGGTGTTTGCGTTGGGCGGCGAGCCGAATTTTGTGGAGCACCCGCAGAAGAGCTTGCTTCTGGTGTTCAACTGTGCGTGCGTTTCGAGGCCGATTACTACTTCGTAATCCATTTTCTCGTTTTCATCCCGTGTGTGGCGAGAAGTTTGCGCTCTCATTGACGGTCGGCGTTTCACCCTGCATCTTTTCGATCTTGCAAGGCGTCGGGTGCGGGCCGCTTCAGGTGGTGATCGGTGGCCTGCTCGTAGGCGTATGCCACGCGCAGGAGTTTTTCGTCGTCAAACGTTCCGGCCATAAGCTGCATGCCGATGGGCAGCCCGTCGGGGCTGATGCCGCAGGGCATCGATATTCCGGGGATCCCGGCGAGGTTGGCGGAGATGGTGTATATGTCCGAGAGGTACATCGCCAGGGGGTCGGATGCTTTCTCGCCGATCTTGAATGCGGGCGTCGGCGACGTGGGGCACAGCATCACATCGACCTCCTCGAACGCCTCGTCGAAATCTCTGCGAAAGAGCGCCCGCACTTGCGCGGCCTTCAGGTAGTAGGCATCGTAATAGCCTGCGCTCAGCGCGTGAGTGCCGAGCATGATCCTGCGCTTCACTTCGGGCCCGAAGCCTTCAGCCCGTGAACGCGAGTAGAGTTCTATGATGTCGCTCTTGCGCTCGGTGCGGTGTCCGTAGTGCACGCCGTCGTAGCGCGACAGGTTGCTGCAGGCCTCTGCGGTGGCGATGATGTAGTAAGTGGCCACGGCATACTCGGTGTGCGGGAGGGAAATGTCGACGATCTCGGCACCCAGCTCTTCGTATTTGGCGGCTGCGGCGCGCACGGCGCTCTCCACGTCTTCCGACAGGCCCTCGCCGAAGTATTCGCTCGGCAGGCCGATTTTCACGCCGGTCATGTCGGTCTTGAGGCCGGCAACGTAGTTTGGCGTGGGCTCGGGCGCGGAGGTCGAGTCTTTGGGGTCGTGCCTGGCTATGACGTTGAGCAGCAGGCCGGCGTCGAAGACGTCTTTCGTGATCGGGCCGATCTGGTCGAGCGAAGATCCAAAGGCTACCAGGCCGTATCTGGATACGCGGCCGTAGGTGGGCTTGAGCCCAACTACTCCGCACAGTGCCGCAGGTTGGCGGATCGATCCGCCGGTGTCGGACCCAAGCGCCATCGAGGCGAGATCGGCCGCGATGGCTGCGGCCGAGCCGCCGCTGGAGCCGCCGGGTATGCGGCTCGTGTCCCAGGGGTTGCGCGTAGTGCCGAACGCCGAGTTCTCGGTGGATGATCCCATCGCGAATTCGTCGAGGTTGGTTTTGCCGAGGATGACGGCGTCTGCTTCGAGGATGGCTTCGACGACCGTCGCTTCGTAGGGAGGCGAGAAGTTTTCGAGGATTCTCGACGAGCAGGTGGTGGGCATGCCGAGGGTGCAGATGTTGTCTTTAACGGCGATGGGTATGCCGCACAGCTCGCCCATTTTCTCTCCGTCGGCGATGCGCGAATCAATTTCTTTTGCCCGGGCGACGGCGCCTTCGGCGTCGACGGTGACGTAGGCATGGATGATCGGATTCAGCTTCGATATCCGCTCGAGCAACGACCTGGTCACTTCTTCGGCCGAGACCTCGCGGCGGAGTATTCTCGACCTGACCTCATGTCCTGACAATTCGTATAATTCAGACACTGTATTGCCCTGCTTTGCTTTGTGCGCTAGTCAATGACCGCCGGCACCTTGTAGGAGTCTTCGGTGTGCTCGGGTGCGTTGGCCAGGGAGGCGCCGGGTGGAAGCGACGGCCTCACCTCATCGGCCCGAAAGACATTCCTGAGGTCGAGAGTGTGCACCATCGGCTCCACTCCGGTGGTATCGAGCTGGTTCAACTTGTCGATGTAGTCGAGGATCGCTTCGAGTTGGATTCGAAACGTTTCGGTGTCGTCTTCCGAAAGTTCGATCCTTGCCAGGTGAGCTATGTACTCCACCATTTCCGTGGAGATTTTCATTTCTCTCTCCGATCGGCATTCTGTGAGAGGCTGCGATGCATATCTGCTTCAATTATGATAGCAGACAAGTTCGGAAAAGCAAGTGTTTTCCGTTTTTACAGGGGGAAAGCCTGTTACAGTTGCCGGCCGGCGGTTGGATGCGCGGGTCGTTTCCGGTTCGTGCAGTTGGGCTTCGTGGCCGGGCCGCTGCCGGTTCTGCGATCATCTGCTGGTTTATTCTCGGCAGAATGGAGGCTGTGGGTGTGCGAAGATATGGGAGAGAGTTGTGATTTGGTAACGGCAACGGCAAACGGCCGACCTTACAGCCCGACCGCAAAACCGAGACGCACACCCGCGGTTGTGCGCGTGTGCATCCCGGCCATGCTTCTGTCTGTGTCAGTCGACGTCCCTGCCGGCTTTATTGTTGCATCCGTGCCTGTTGCGATCCGCCCAGCCGTGATAACGCACAGCCCCGCTGTTGACAACCAAGCCGACGACCATCGGGGCGCGTCCTGACTTTCCGCGACGCAGTGCGTCGGTACAAACCGGAGCCCCACAGTTCGACGGTTCTCAAGGGGGGATCACACTCAAGGCCGAGTCTGGTCTGGCCCAGCCTTCCTGCCAATGTCACTTTCCAGCAGCGTTTTCAGGGTATGCCCGGCAGTAGAACAGCATGGGCCCTGCGTTGGCGAGCCAAGGAATATCTTGCCGGTCAGATAACGAC
>JABMSA010000299.1 GCA_013202185.1 Planctomycetota bacterium | reverse complement strand
CCCACAGACCCACCTGAGGGGGCTACCGTCCTATCAGTACAAATGCCGCCCAGTAGAATGGGTGGGAGTATGAGCCGGTGGCTGCGAGGCCGTGCGCCGACGGCCTGTCGGGCACAACGGCAAAGGGCCCGGCGCTGCGGGTGTTTATGAGTGTGAGTTTTGCCTGTCGGAGGGCTTCGTCCACTGGCAGGCGTTTTGTGCTGAGGCCCTCGAAGAGTTTGCCCATGAGCTTCGAGGTGGATGCGTCGTTTACGTTCCACAACGAGGCTACTACTGCGGGCGTGCCGGCATAGAATAGCGCCCTCGACAGCCCTATCACTCCTTCTCCGTTGATGAGCTTGCCTCGTGCGGTGCTGCAGGCCGACAGCGCTACGAGCCTGGCGTTGAGCTTCAGGTTGAGGATCTCCTGCATTTGGAGCAGGCCGTCTTCTTCGCCGGGTGTTTGGGCGAGCACGATGCTCGAGAACTCGGGGCGTTGCTCGTTGAGCACGGCGTGCGTGGCGAAGTCTAGGTACTTGAACGCGGATAGCCGCATTGACTTGAGGCGCTGCTCGGACGCCGATGCGCGGTCCAGCAGCACCACGCGCTCGGCCGGAAATGCCGAGCTGACGCTCCTGGCCTCGAGTGCCGAATAGGGCAGGCGCACCAGGCCCGACTTTATGTCGAGTGTGTCGCGCATCGCCAGGTGTACTTCGTCGTCGCTGTCGCCGTAGTCGGGATCGGCGCAAATGAGTATGTCTTTTTCATACTCGGTATCGGAAGTTTGCCTGCCTGCAAGCTCTGCAAGGATGGTTGCGGACGGCGCGTAGCTGATGACGGCTTTGCGGAGGAGGTATGGCAGCCGCGAGAAATCGACGCGGCCCGAGGTCTCGGTGAGAAGGCATTCGAATGCCAGGTAGTGGAGGTGGTCGTCGGGCACGACTACGATGCGGCGTTTGCCCTCGAGAAGCTCTGCGGCCGGCTCAACGAGCACCTGGTACAGCGAATGAGCGGGTTCGCAGTAGGCGCGGCTGCGCCGGTTTAGAATCACTTCGCGAAAGGCCTGTACCTGCCGCCGGATTGCGTTTTGCGGCGGAAGCTCATAAACGGCGATCTTGCCGCGCGTAAGCGCAAATAGGAAGGATTTTTCTTCGCCGAGTGTGTATTCGAGCAGTACCGTATCCGGTGCGAGCATCTGCTGCACTTGCTCGGCGGCGAGCGGCTCGGGGTAGTAGAGTTGCGCGTATCTCGGGCATTTTTCTCTGAGGACGATCTCGAGGTTGTGGTAGTCGGTTTCGGTGTTTTGGAGCTTCGCCTCGAGCGCCTGAAGGCGTTCTTCGGGTTTGCCCTGCGCCATTTCCTCGGATATGGTTGCGTTGATCGCGGCCATTCTTGCCAGGAGGAACTTTTCGCGCCGCAGCAGCTTGGGGTCTGCGCCCTCTCGGACGTCGGCACCCGCCTCTATGAGCATATCGAGGAAGCTCCTGGCCCGGCCCATCTCGAGGTAGCCGTATGCGCGGCGGACGGCGTTGGGGTCTTCCCGGGCGCGGCCGGCCAGCAGGCTTACCAGGTCGTGATAAACGTCGGAGCGGTCGTGAAGAAAGGCCGATGCCAGTTGAAAGCTGCCGACGTTTCTGCGGAGCTTTTCGATCTCGCGGATTGCGCGGTCGTACATCTCGATTGCTTCGTTTGTGTTTCCCTGTGCGGCCATTGATCGGGCAAGCTTGCTGCGGCACAGGCTGATAAGCTCGGGCTCGCGCGACTTGTGGCTAAGGGCGAGTGCATCTTCGCAGTATTTTCGTGCCTTTTCGTGGCGGCCTCTGCGCAGCTCGATCGTACCTGAGGCAAGCATGCAGCGCGCGAGGCCGGCATTGTATTTCAACTTTTCATATATGGCTGAAGCTTCCTTGATCTTTTTCGCGGCCGCGTCGGGGTCGTCGCCTTTGGCCAGCAGCGTGGCCGCGTTTTCGGCGGCGATGGCGGCCTGTTTCTTGTTGCCGGTCTTCTCGAAGATCTTGCGCGCCTTGTCGAAGAACTCGAGTGCAAGCGCATTCTGCTTTCGCAGTGCATGTACCGCGCCGAGATTGCCGAAGTCGGCGGCTTTGCCGGGTGCGTCGCCGAGTTCTTCGTGAATCTTGAGCGCCTGGCGATAGTAGGTTCGGGCTTTGTTGAGTGCGCCGATGTTCTTGAAAAGCACGCCAAGGTTGCTGTAGCAATCGGCTGCTCCGCTTCGGTCGCCGATGTCCTTGAAGATGGCAAGCGCTTCGCGGAACTGCTGAAGTGCTTTTGCGTATCGGCCGAGGTTCTTGCTGCAGACGCCGATGTTGACGAGCGAGCGCGCGGCATCGGCTTTGTTCTTGAGGCGCTGCTGGATGTGAAAGGCCTGCAAGTACTGCTCGATGGCGGCGAGGTGGTCCGACACCGCCGCGTAGACATTGCCGATGTTGGTGAGGTCATTAGCGAGTTGGAGATCGTCGGGCATCGACCGATGTATGT
>JABMSA010000298.1 GCA_013202185.1 Planctomycetota bacterium | reverse complement strand
TCTGCCGCCCTTCGGGCTCAGGAGCGGCATGGGCGCGCGTGGGGGCCAATGCCTTTGACTTAAAGACGAAAGAGGGCAGGCAACGCCTTAACCGCCGAGCGAAAGCTCGGCTAACCTGCCCGAAGGGCAGGCCGACATCATGGCGGGGCGGCCAACCTACTCGTAGAATAGGCGCCCCCACCCGTGCCCGCGCGCATTCTATGTGTTATCGCGCGTCGGCATGCAGTGTAACGCAGGTGCCATGCCCCTCTTAGCCCGACGGGCCAAAGGATGTCGCCACGAGGTGGCAGGACCGACTTTTCATGTTAGATATGCAGAACCCGTTCGTCTTATAATTGGAGGCGCGAACGAGTGTGACGAAATACTGATGGGAGCATATTCGAAATGAAAGAGGCCGACCTCGACCTGCTGAAGCGATTCACACAGGCCCGCGACGCCGATGCATTCTCGCAGATCGTCGAGCGCTACCAGGATTCCGTATACAGCACGTGCGTCCGCGTGCTGGATGATCCCGCCGGCGCCGAAGACGCCTCCCAGGAGTGCTTCCTGCGGCTGCTGCAAAAGGCGGACACCGTGCGATCGTCGCTCGCCGGCTGGCTGCATCGCTGTGCCACGAACATGTCTATCGACGAAATGCGGGGCCGCGCGCTTCGCAAACGTACCGAGGAGGTGAACGCAAAAATGAACGCTGCATCCCGCAATGATCCGACGTGGCACGAGCTGGCGCCGCATGTTGACAAGGCGCTGGACGAACTCCCTGAGCATCTGCGCATTGCCATTGTCGAGCACCTCCTCCAACGTCGCACGCAGGCCGAGATTGCCGAGCAGCTCGGCGTGTCGGCGATGACCGTTTCGCGGCGGGTGGAATCCGGCATCGAAGAGCTTCGCAAGAACTTCAAGAAAGCGGGCCTGATCGTTTCCGCCGCGCTGTTAGCGTCGCTGATCTCGGAGAACGCGGTGCAGGCGGCTCCGGCGGCGCTCACTGCGGCCCTCAGCAAGATGTCGGTCCTCGCCGCTACGAAGTCCGGCGGCGCCGTGTCGTCGGCCGGATGGGTGGGCGTTGGCACGGCGCCCAAGGCGGCCGCAGCAGGCGCGAAGACCAAGCTGCTGATCGGGGCGCTGGCGGCGGTTGCCGTGGGCGTTGGCGCGCTTCATCTTGCAACGAAAGGAAATGGACAGCCGCCCGCGCAGCCACAGCCTGCCGCCGTCGCCGACAAGCCCGAGGAGCAGCCCGCCGCGCCGCAGCTCGATCCGCTGCTGGCCGCTATCCCCGCGGATGCAGTGGTTTTTTGGTGGGCGCCGAATCTGAGGCAACTCGCGGACAGAGCCGCAGCCCTCATGCCGCTGTACAGAACGGTTCTCGATGATGTTGTTGCGAACAAGCTGCCCAAACTGGGCGTGACGAACGACGTGCTGGATGGCCCGGCCGCCGTGGTGATGATGTCGCTGGGGCAGCCGCCTCTCGACCCGCGTATGGTGGGCCTGTTCTCAGTGAAAGACATGGACGCCGTCATAGCAACGATGGAATCGGGCCCAGACGCAAACGGCATGTACAGCCGCCTCCTTTTGCGGCCGTCCACCGAAGAGGAGCCCGCCATCTACGAAGTCAACATGATGCCGTACAAGGGCTTTGCCGCGTTCTCCGACAAGAAGCGAAACCTGCAGGCTCTGGCGGACGCCGACGAGAAGGCGTACGAGCCATCGGCCGAAGCGCTGCGGCTGATCGATGACGCCCAAGCCTTTCTTCATATCGATGCGGCGACGGTCCGCCAAATGATAGGCCTGGATACTGCGCCCCAAGGCGTGGTTGTGGCGTTCTGGGCGCTGCCTGTCCGTGAGGCGAACTCCGTCGACCTCTCCTTCACCGTAGACGATGGCGGCGTCAATCTCCGGGCGGCTGTTGCAGTCAAGGACGACTCGAAGGTCGTCGAGTACCTCGTGCCGGCGCGGGGCCTTGACAAGTTGGAGCCGCGACTTCCCCTCTTGCCGAACTACGCGGCGGCGGCGTGGGTCAAGGGCGATAAGAAGGTGGCGGCCCGCCTGATCAGTAACCTGATGCATGGGGTAGAGAGGGCGATGTTGAAGCAGGCGGCAGGCAGGTCGGAAGCGGTCAACGTCCTGACCAAGGCTTTCGGCCTCATCATGCGCGCCCGGAGCGATGTTGGCGGGCCCGGCTTTGGCGTTGCCCTTCAGATGGGGGGCTTTGTGTCCGGGCTCGGAGTATTCGATCTTGCCAAGCCGCAGGAATTCAGGGCGCGTGTGCAGCAGCAGCTCGAAGCCGCGCGGGAATTTGAATACCAAGCGAATGCCGAAACTGTCTCTTCCGACGACGGTCTCGTAACGGC
>JABMSA010000297.1 GCA_013202185.1 Planctomycetota bacterium | reverse complement strand
CTGTGATGCAGTGCATCGGCGAGCAGTCTTGCCACTTCGTCACGTCCGTGGGCTTCAGAGAGGGCATTGATGCGGGTGACGTGTCCCCGCCAGTCGGGCCGCTTTTCCTGCAGTCCGATCAGATAGGCATCCGCGGCGGAACCAAGAGAGAGGAAGCGCTCGAGCTGCCGCCGGTCACGTGAATAGCGTGTGTAAAGCAGCAGATCTCTCTCATGGTCAGGATTTGATACGTCTTGATGGCGTCCATAGCTGCGAGGATGGTCGGCAATAAGTGCTCCGCCGACTGCGTAAACGGCGATACGGTCGGCATATCGTCGTGTGCTCACGCGCTGGGAAGCATAGCGTGAAGGTATGCTGTAGCGGTTCGTATCCATCGTGACCCGGAAGCGGTTGTTTGCCGTGACCGATTTAGTTGCGGCGCATTCATGTGGCCCAACGGGCAGTGGCAGCAATACGTCTTTCTCGGTTTCAGCGAACAGGTCCACAGGTCGCTTCTTGGTAGTGCCATGAATGCGCACGTTAGCTACCGTGTTCAGCCAGTGTGTCAAGGCCGGAGCCATGGCCACCAAGCTGGCCGGCTCGCGTCCCGCCAGGAACGATGTTTTGACATAGCCCACGCCTTGCTCAACGCGCCCCTTTTCGTTGGGTCGTCCGACGTTGCAGGCAACTGGCTTGAACCCGTAATGGGCCGCAAAATCCAGATACGCTGGATTGAAGACAGTGCTTCGTCCCATTGCGCCGGGGGTGATCACAGCGGTTTTGCAGTTGTCGACCATCACTCGGCGCGGCACGCCGTTAAACGCCGTGAACGCGTTGCGATGCGCACTGAGCCAGTGTTCGGCGGCTTCTCCCATTGACAACTCGACGTACATCATGCGGCTGTGACAGAGCACCATCACGAAAAACGAGATACACCGCCTTCCGCCGGGAACATCCATACCTTTCCAGACACCCCAGTCGACCTGAGCACAGTCTCCCGGCGGGAACGCAAGGGTGAAGTAAGCCGGTTTGAGACGTGGCCGCAGTTCAGCCACACAGCTTTTGACCAGGCTGTAGCCGCCGGAATATCCCTGCTCAGGCAACATCCGGAACAGCCTTGAGGCCTTCAACTTGGGGTATTGCTGCAGTTTTGCCAGCAACCATCCTCGGTAGGGATCAATGATACTGCCGCGCTTCGTCCGCTTCTCCGGCAACGGCCGTGTCTGGCGCAGGGTGCTTCGCGCGGTACGACGATGGATGTGCAATCGCCGTGCTATCTGGCGGATGCTCAAGCCTTCGTCGCTCAATGCGTGGATTTCGTGCCAACGTTCAACCTTCATTGAACACCTCCATTCAGGTCCAACACCTGCCAAACCGGGTGCTCGAAAGCAACCAGATCAGCGGCTTCCAGCTCTGCGCGGGCCTGTCGCAGACGATCCACCTCCATACCCAATCGCGCCGACAGCGACCTCTCACTCCACCACGAGAGCCCTTGGGAATCAGACACGGTCACCAAGAACAGATAGAGCGCCAGCCCGCCCATAGAGCATTTTTCCACGTAGTGTTCCCGGACCAGCCGGTGATCCACCCAGCTGAAGCCGCGAGGGATCTTCCGTATCCGGTCTCTACACACCGGCTCTTTCACGATCTGCGCCATGATCAAGTCTCCTTTTGGTTGTTCATGCGCGTTTCCGGCACACACTCCGGAAACTGTCTGACACGTATATTGAACCGACCGAAGGCAAGGACAAATGAGTGTCGAGTAACATTCCGCAACAGACTAAACGGCATCAAACAAGGGAAAGAGCGAGTGTCGAGTAACACGGTGTTTTGTAGGTAAAGCGAGTGTCGAGTAACAGAAAAAAAAGTACTCAAGGCGGATCCTTCCCCGAGTAGGCCGACAACGCCATCCGACGGCCCCGGGCAGCGTATTCACGCATCGAGGCCTGCAGTAAAACCGGATCATTGCTGTCGGTAATCTGCGACAACAGTCCGATGATAACCTCGGACAACACCGCCGGGTCGTGATCAAGTCCGGGGGGATCGGGGCCGCTTCGATCCGTGCTTCGACGGAGACGATTCGCTTCCCTGCAGCGCGTATTCCACTTCTCTCGGAACTCGGGATCCTCCACCAGTTGTTTGGCGTGCCATTCACGCTGACGTTTGCGCTTGCGTTCAAGAACACAAGTAGGATCGGTGCAATACCTCTGACGGGAAACATTGCAGTGATTGGGAGTAAACGGCCGACCACAAAACTCGCAACGGGGCAGTTTTTCAAACATGTTCAAGACCTTCAATGGCTCCCTACATCAAACGCAGGGACACCATGCTCCCGGCTTGACTAAAAAGGGGAAGAACATGCGAAGGAAACGGAAGAAGAGCTTTATACCAGGAAGTTAGGGAAGAAAAAGTCAGCAAGAAGAGTAACCGGAAAGAAAAATACAAGAAAACGCCTTGCGTAATCTTCAAGGAGCTGG
>JABMSA010000296.1 GCA_013202185.1 Planctomycetota bacterium | reverse complement strand
CGAGACCGCGCAGGAGCTGGGCGCGCCGCTCGTACGCGTGTGGGCGGGGGCCAAGGGCTCGGCCGATGCCGACGCCGAATATCGCGAGCGGATCGCGCAGGAATCGCGCAGAATCGCCGGAGACGCCGCGCACGCGGGCATCGCCGTAACCTGCGAATTCCACGGCGGTGCGCTCACCGACACCACCGAGTCGGCGGAGCGCTTTTGCAGCGAGGTTGCACACGACAATATGAAGTCGTACTGGCAGCCGAATGCGCCGGACACCGACAGCAACATACGCGGCCTCGAGGCGATGCTGCCGTGGCTGAGCAACATCCACGCGTTCAACTGGGTGTGGCACGAGAGCGGCATCGAGCGCCTGCCGATGGCCGACGCAGCCGATGCGTGGAAGCGCTACCTCGAGGTCGCCGCGTCGACGGGCCGCGAGCATTTCGTGCTGGTGGAATACGTGAAGGGCGACGCCCCCGAGGCGTTCCTCGAAGATGCGGCGGCGCTCAAGAGCTGGATTGCAGGGTGAGCCGCGGGGCCGTTGAAGAACCCGCGATCACCGTCCGAACGAAGGGTGATTGCACGGATGGCAACGGATTTGCGCGATTCGGCAAGCACTTCGGAACTCGGTAGGAACTTTCCTGATAGACTTACTGCCCCGGTTGTTCGGACGTGTCTCTGGATATCGTGGAGCGTTGCTGTTATACGCGTATTGCGCGAGGGCGAGAGTCAACTTGACATTCGTAAGTCCTGAGTACCGGCCTCCTTACACACCCTTACAGTGTCAGGCACCGTAAGCAGGCACCGTGAGCACGGCACATTATACGCACTAAGCAGGCACCGTGAGCACCGTACATTATACGCACTGGCAGATCTTGGCTGTCTGCGCAGATCTTGGCTGTCCGAGCAGTTGATGCCGGAGGCAATTCGGTGCGCGGTGAACATCGCGAGACGCGCTGTCGTGTTGCTCTGGTCACTTCCGCGCGGGACAGTCAATCTGCATTCGAGCAATGATCGGGGGTTTTTCAACGGCCCCATCATTTTCGGCCAACGATCAGGGTGTCGTCGCCGACCCGGCGGGTCGTGACGGTGCGCAGCCGCAGCGCGTTGCATAGTTTTTCGACGCCGCAGCCGGCGACGGGCGCGCGGGCGCCGGCCCCGCCGATTATTACGGGCGCGACGAAAACGCGCACCTCGTCGACAACGTCCTCCTCGAACATCGAGGCCAGCAGCCCTCCCCCGCCCTCGACGAGGATGTTCGTGAAGCGGCGGCGCGCGGTCTCGGCCAGCAGGTCCGCCACGCTTATCAATCCGTCTTTTGCCGGCAGCCTTATGATTTCGCAACCGGCTTCCGCGAGCGGATCGGTTCGTTCGGCGGGTGCGGCTTCGGTTGTGGCGATGATCGTTTCGACCTCACGCGCCGTGCGCACTAGCTGCGATGCCGGCGGGGTCTCGGCCGGGCCGTCCACTATGATACGGCGCGGGTTGCGTCCGCCCGGAATACGACACGTGAGCTGCGGGTCGTCGTGCAAGACGGTTCCGACGCCGACCATTATTGCATCGACTTCGTTTCGGATTTCGTGGACGAGTTTCCGCGATTCCTCGCCGCTTATCCACCGGGAGTCGCCTGTTCGCGTGGCGATTTTGCCGTCGAGGCTCATCGCCCATTTCGCGATGACGTATGACCGGCCGCACGTGACAAGCTTGAGGTACGACGCGTTCAGTTCGCGGGCGTCGTGCTCGAGCAGGCCGGTCTCGACCTCGATGCCGGCGTCTGCGAGTTTCTTCGGGCCGATCCCGCCGGTCTGCGGGAACGGATCGCTCATCGCCATGATCACGCGTTTGACATCTGCGCGGATCAGGGCATCGGTGCATGGGGGCGTCTTGCCGTGATGGGCGCAGGGCTCGAGCGTGACGTAAACGTCGGCCCCGGCGGCGTCGGCGCCCGCGTCACGGAGAGCTTCGACCTCCGCGTGATCGCCGCCGAAGGAACGATGCCGGCCGCGTCCCACGACCGCGCCGTTCTTCGCGATGACGCAGCCGACCATCGGGTTCGGCTCGACGCGTCCCCTCCCGCGCCGGGCGAGTTCGAGCGCTTCGCGCATGAATTCTTCTTTTGAGTATGCTGTCATGAGTATTGCTGTCCGGTTTCCGATTGAACGACAAGACATATTCTACTTGGCACGGTGCCGGGCTTTCAAGAGCAAAGCGGCTGCGCCGGGGCCGTCCTGCGCTTCTTTGTCCGTAGGCTTCTCGTAATGTTACATTCATATTATGCAGAAGTACTTTGATTTTTGACCGAGTCGAAACTACAATCCTTATACACCGGATGTTTGCCGGATGCATGCACCTGCGACTTTGAGCACACGAAAGGATTGCCGGTGAAATTATCTGACCTATTGAGCGAAAACGTAATCAAGGTGGACCTCGAGAGCGAGGGCAAGGAAGAAGTGTTTCCCGAGCTGATCGAACTGCTCGTGCGAACGGATAGAATCAACGACCGAGCGGCCGCTCTGAATGCGATCGAGACCCGCGAGGATATGGGCACAACGGGCATCGGCAAGGGCATTGCCATCCCGCACGGGAAAGATGCGTGCGTATGCAAGCTGACGGCCGCGCTGGGCATCTCGAGGCAGGGCATCGAATACGACGCGATCGACGACGAGCCGGTGCACGTTGTTTTCATGGTCATCGCCCAGCCGGACAACCCGGGCCCGCACGTGCAGTGCCTCGCCGAGATCGCCCGGCTGCTGCAGATTCCCGGCTTTTACAAGCGCCTCCTCGCTGCTTCCTCCCCGAAAGAGGTGCTCGATAGGATTGCGGCCGAAGAGTAACAACCGATGAAGGACGCGCTCGAAAAGATGCTGGCCGCCGAAAAGCAGGCCGCAGAAATAGTCGCCCACGCCGAGAGGCAATCGAGAGCGACCGTCGACGAAGCCCTGCGCCGCGCCACGGAGATCGTCGACGAGGCACGTGAAGCCGCTCACGAGCAGGCAAGGAAGACTATGGACGAAGCGATGGACGCCGCCCGAAGCGAGAAAGCCAAACGCCTCGACGAAATCAAGCGCCGGCTCGAATCGCTGCCTGCACAGATCCCCGCCGACCGCAGGCAGAGGGCCGCCGAGCCTATCGTGAAGGCCGTACTGATGGAACAATAGGCAGGCGCCCTACTGCCACGAAACAAACGCTCTGCTCCCGATGGTGTATACGGAATGCCACTGACGATTCCTTCGGAAACAAATGTCGACATCATCCATGCAAAGGTGCATGCGCGGCGCGCCGCGATGTATGAAAAGGACCGCCTGGGGCGGCTGTGCGACCTGAGGAGCTTCGCCAACCTCGTCGCCGAGTTTTTTCCCGAGGAAGGAATCGAAGATCATCGGCAGCTTCAGAAACGCCTCACCGAAGATCACCTCTCGCAACTCACCTGGATACCCGATCACCTTGGCGGCCGGCCGCACGAGCTGTTTATGTGGCTGCTGCGCCGCTATCAGATCGAAAACCTCAAGGTGATCTTTCGCGGCTTCCACGCGCGGCGCGGAGCCCAGGAGGTGAGCCGGCACCTCATCTCGACGCCGGACGCGCTGGCCCTCCCCGCTCAGCAGATGCTCTCGGCCGCCGCCGCCGATGAGCTGGCCGAACTGGTTCCTGGCAAAGCGGGCAAAAAAATCGAGGCCGCCGCGCTGGCAGGTGCAGCCGCCTACAAGAAGAAGGGCGAGCCGTTTTTCTTCGAAGCCGCGCTCGACGGATTCTTCTACTCCAGGCTCCTCCAACTGGCCGGCGAACCGTCGATCGAGGACCTGACCTGCTGCCTGCCGCTGCTTGCCCTCGATGCCAACTGCTACCTCATCATCCTGGTCATTCGGGCCAGGTTCAACTACGATTTTCCTTTCGACGAGATCGAGCCACTCGTGCGCGTGCCCGGGGCCGTTCCGCTTGCGACCCTGCGGGCCGTCCATTCCGCCGATTCCGTGCGAGACGCCGTGGGAGCATTGCCCAAGACTCTCGGCAAGGTGGTGGGCAGCGACGTCGACGACCCGGAAGCCCTCGAGCGCGCGTTCAAGGCTTACTCCTACACCAGGGCCAACGCTGCGTTTTACGGCTCGGGCATCAGCATGGCGGTGCCGGTGGCGTTCTATTACCTGAAGAGGATCGAACTGCAAAACCTCATTCGCCTTACGGAGGCGTATCGTTACGGATTGAGCGCCGAGCAGATGCGGCGCAGCCTCGTGCCGCCTCTGGAGTAGTGCAGCATGCTGAGTTCCGCCCCGATGAAAAAGATGGATATCCTTGTGCTGGAGAAAGACCTGCACATGGTTACCGAAGCCCTGGGCGAGGTCGGCGCGGTACAGTTTACCGAAGCAAGGCACGAAGAGCAGGCCGAGCTGCTGCAGAAATTCCGCGCCACGGACCGCTTGCAGTTGTGCACCGCCCTGCTCGAGGCGGCGGCGATACTCAGCAAACGATTGCGCGTGGAACCGCCAGAGGACACCCGGCGGACCGAGTACCTGCCCATAGAGGTGATCAAGGATCGACTCGAGAGCATCGACAATAATACCGCCGACCTCGTGAAGAAGGAAGTCGCGATCGATAACGAAATTGCGTCCCTCACCGACACGATCGACCAGGTCGAGTCATTCCGGCGCCTCGACGTGCCCGTGGAAAAGATTCCCGAGTTTTCGTTCCTGCATTTCGCCACGGGGCGCATCGACGGCGAGAAGCTCGGCGGCCTCGAGAGCGAAGCCGGCCCGAACATCGTTGCCGTTCCGATGGGGATCGCCGAAGACGGCACGACGCGCATCGTGGCGATCACCAGCAAGAAAGGCCGCTGGGCGATGGAATCGTCTCTCGAAAAGTACGGCTTCAAGCCCGAGAACCTCGGCGAGCGATTCGAGGGCCTGCCGCGCGAGATATACGCCCACGCAACGCGGCGGCTGGAAGAACTCCACAGCACGAAAGATGAACTCGCGGCCGAGCTTACCGCGCTGGGAGCACGATACGCCGACGAACTGAGCCGCTACCGGCGCCGCCTGCACATCGAACAGCAACTGTTCCAGGCGCAGGAGCACTTCGGCCGAACCGTTGCCACGTGCGTCATCTCCGGATGGGTGCCGGCCGACAAGGCGAAAGCGCTCAACGAAAAGCTGATGGAGATAACGGGCAGCCGAGCCGTGGTAGAGGTGGGCGACCCGAGCCCGGCCGACAGAACCGTGCCCACGCTCATGAGGCACAGCCGCTGGATACGCCCGTTCGAGCTGCTCGTCTCAACGTACGGCTTCCCCGGGTATCGCGAGATCGAGCCCACGATATTCGTCGGGGCAACGTTTCTGGTCATGTTCGGGTTGATGTTCGGCGACGTCGGCCAGGGGCTGGTGCTTGCAATCGCAGGCTTCGCTCTGGCAAGGTCGAAGCTCGCCCGCACAACCCGCGACATCGGCTCGATAATGGTCTTCGCGGGGCTTGCGGCCATCGCCGGCGGATTCCTCTTCGGTGAGTTCTTCGGCAGCGCGTTCCGTCCGCTATGGATGCACATAATGGAAGGCACAAACCCCCTTCTTCTGCTGGGCTGGTGCGTGGCGTTAGGCGTTTTCATGATCAGCCTGGGCCTGGTTCTCAATATCATCAATTGCTTCCGCACAAGGGATTACGCCGCCGCCGTCATCGACAAGAACGGCGTGGTGGGCCTGGCATTCTACTGGGGTGTGCTCGGCCTGGGCCTGAGGTACCAAGTATGGAATGCGCCGCCGAGCAGCGTTCATCTTATCGTATTCGTGTTCCTCCCGATGCTGGTGATTCTGCTCCGCGTGCCGATCATGGGAATCTTATCGCATGACAAAGATGCCCACGCCGGTGCCGATGCGTGGATCGAGTCGGGGATGGACGTCTTCGAGATGATCGTGGCCCTGCTGTCAAACACGATTTCATTCGTTCGCGTTGGGGCGTTTGCGCTCGCCCACGGCGGGCTGGCGATGGCCACCTACGGCCTTGCCGATATGGCCTCCGATCTGCCGGCGGGCGTCGTGGTTGCCGCCCTGGTCATCGTTCTGGGCAATCTGCTGATCATCGCCTTCGAAGGGATGGTGGTTTCCATCCAGTGCATGAGGTTGGAGTATTACGAGTTCTTCACGAAGTTTTTCAAGGGCGAGGGCACACCGTTCGAGCCCTTCAGCCTGCGGCCAGGATCTTGAAAGGAATATTATATGAAACGTCTGATGGTGCAGTTTATCAAGGCATTGATGGTCATTTTCATAGTCGCAAACATCACGGCGGTTGTGGCTCTTCCGTTGGCGGCGGCATCGGAGCCGTCCGGCGACAGTGAAAAGGCCGCCGGCGGCGAGCGGCTTGGTCACCAGACGGCAATGGCCATCGCGATCGTCGTCGGAGTCTCGTGCCTGGCCGCCGGTTATGCCGTCGGTCGGGTGGGCTCGGCCGCTATCGGTGCCGTGAGCGAGCGCCCGGAACTGTTCGGCCGGTCGCTCGTGTTTGTGGGCCTTGCCGAAGGCATCGCCATCTACGGGCTGATCATCGGCATCATGTTGATGCGTGCGTGAAAGCATGAGATACCACGTCATAGCCGACGGCGATACCGTACTCGGGTTCAAGTATGCCGGCATCGATGGCGACGTCGTCGAGAGCCCCCAGCAGGCGCGCCGTATCTTCCAAGAGGTCGTCAAGGATCAGGACGTCGGCGTGATCATTATGACCGACCGGGCCGCCGAGACCATCGGCGAAGAGGTGACCAGGATCCTCTACGAATCGAGGCGGCCGGTAATCGTGAGCATCCCCGGGCCGGAGGGGCCGTCAGCCACGCGGCGCAGCCTGGCCGAGCTGATCCGGGAAGCCGTTGGAGTAAAGATCTGAGCGGAACCAGCCTATGAATCAATCTCACGAAGATGCGCTCATTGAAGAGATCATCGGCGATGCCGGGAAAAAGGCTCAGCGCACGCAGCGACGCGCCGAGCGCGAAGCGCGTCAGGCCGTCGAAAAAGCCGAAAAGGAAGCCGACGGCATTCGCACCAGCGTCATGCAAACTGCTCAGCAGCGCGCCGAGAAAGAAAAGGAAATCGTGCTCGCAACGATTGACCTCGACGCGCGCCGAATAAAGATAGAAGCAGAGGAACACCTCATCACCGAAGCGTTCGACGCCGCCGAAACCCGGATGATGAACAAGCAGGGCTACGACTATGCCGGCACCCTTGTGCGGCTCGTGGCAGCGGCCTGCCATGCGATCGGAGGCGACAGCTTTTGCGTGTCGATGTCGGAAGACGACCGCGCACAGATTGACTTCGATGCTCTCGGCCGCGGCGTCGCCCGGCAAATCGGCGGAAACGTGCAGTTGGAACTGGACAACGCCCCCTCCCCCATCAAGGGAGGGGCAATAGTGCGTAGCGAAGATGGCCGCAGGGCAGTGGATAATTCATTTGACGGCCGGCTGACCAGGATGCGAGAAGACCTTCGCCGGCAGGCCGCCGGAATACTCTTTGGCGAGACTGAAACGTGAGCGAGCAGCCCCGAATCATAAGAATCTCCGGCCCGATCATCGAAGCATCGGACATGGGCAGCGCCCTGATGTACGAAGCGGTCGAGGTCGGAGAAGAACGCCTCTTCGGCGAAGTCATACGCGTAACCGAAGACAAGGCCACCATCCAGGCATACGAGAATACGTCGATGATCAAGCCCGGTGCTCCTGTTTTCAGAACAGGTGCGCTGTTCTCGCTGACGCTCGGCCCCGGCCTCATCGGCAACGTCTACGACGGCATCCAGCGCACGCTCCCCGGCATCGCCGAGAGGAGCGGCGCGTTCATCAAGCGCGGCGAGAAAGTTGCGCCGCTCGACGTCGAAAAGAAATGGCACTTCACCCCCGAGGCCCGGGCGGGCGCCGATATCCGCCCCGGAGCGATCATCGGCAGTCTCGCCGAAACCGAGCTGATCACACATCGCATCATGATACCGCCCGACGTTTCCGGCAAGCTCGAGGAGATCGCCGCCGAAGGTGAGTATACTATCGACAACGTCATCGCCCGCGTTGCCACGGCCTCCGGAACCATCGAAATCAAGATGCACCAGAAATGGCCCGCCAGAGCACAGCGGCCGTTCGTCCGACGCGAAATAATCGACACTCCGCTGCTCACCGGGCAGCGCGTGATCGATTCGTTCTTCCCGATCGGTCTCGGCGGCACGGCGGCGATTCCCGGCGGATTCGGCACCGGCAAAACAATGACCCAACACGCACTGGCAAAGTGGTCCAACGCCGACATCATAGTCTACATCGGCTGCGGCGAGCGCGGCAACGAAATGACAAGCGTGCTGAAGGAGTTTCCCGGGCTGATCGACCCGCGCTCGGGCAGGTCGCTGATGGAGCGCACGGTGCTGATCGCCAACACGTCGAACATGCCCGTTGCGG
>JABMSA010000295.1 GCA_013202185.1 Planctomycetota bacterium | reverse complement strand
GGCGTGATGACCCGTTCCCAGTCCCACTGGTCGACGTAGATCGAGTGGATATTGTCGAGGTCCTCTTCGTCCGGCCGCAGGGCGTTCATGTCCGTGTAGATGCCCCGCCCGACTTCGAACTCGTACCTGTGCAGCGCCAGCCGCTTCCACTTGGCCAGCGAATGAACGATCTCGCACCTGGTGTCGCCATCGGAACCGACGCTGAACGCCACCGGTCGCTCAATACCGTTGAGGTTGTCCTGTACGCCCGAGTCGGCCCGGACGAACAGGGGCGCCGTGATCCGGTCTAGCCCCAGACGCAGTGCCAGCGCATGCTCGAAATGGTCCTTGGTGAACTTGATGGCCTGCTCTGTCTGGCAGACGTCCATCGTTGCCTTGTAGCCTTCGGGGATAATCGTGCTCAAACCAGTGCTCCTGTAATGGTAATGAAGATCATTGCTACTCGCGCGGGTGAGTCTAGCTCCTGGCGTAGTCCGCGGCAAGTATGATTACCCTGCTCGGCATGACCGCTTCTCCTGGCGAATTCACATTCAACGCGCAACGGCGTGGCCGCTGTCATACTGCTGGGGCATGGCCGGGTTCCTGGTCAGTGTCCGCAAGGTGCCTTTGCCCACCTGCAAGCATGAAACATATCGCTGCTACAGCACTTTTCATGGTCTATGTTCTCTCTGCTTTGCTTTCACTTTGATTTCAGTTCAAGCCACCTTACTGCGACGCCTCGCTGGTAGGGCGCCGACACCCGTAACGTCTGAGCACCCTTGTTCAGCCGCACGTCCACTTCCCGTGTCGTCCTCCACAGACCGGTCGTGTTGGGGATCTTGATCGTGGCGAGCTTATCCTTGCCCGAACTGATGTTCAAAACTTGCTTGTAGTTTGGCGCTGCGATTCTCATTTTCAATCCATAGACTCCCGACGCCGGCACGTCGAGGGCATATTCGATCCAACTCTCCGCTATGTTCTTCTGGAAATTCACCTGTTTGCCGCCGGTGAAGCACTCATAAATGCGCACGAGCCCCTTGGAACATTTGGTGAACGTTTCGGCCTCAATATGTATCACACCGGTGACCGCCTTGAACGGCGGTTCCGATTTGCGCGGCGTTTTCGGCAGGGCCACTATTCGCACAGGTTTCAGTTTAGATGCTGACGCCTGGATCTTGCGGGCGACCGCCATGACCGCATCGGTACGTTCCTTCGAGGTCAGCGCCGCTGCAAGCCATTTCAAACGTTCCACTTGCGAGAACTCGACCACGTGCGACCGCGCGTCCATTTGCGCGAGAAATTCGGGACCTCTTACACCCTCGACCTTACACTTTTCCCATGCGGGTGCATAGGAGGTCTTCCACTGACCGTCGGCTGCTTTATACGCCATGCAGGCATGACCGGGCGAACCCACTCCCACGGCCGGTACACCGAACGCCTCGCATATCATCGCGCCGAACCATGATCTGCCACCGCATTTTCCGCCGCCTGCCAGCACGGTGACGAAGCCGCCGTGGCCGTAGCTGAAAGGCGAGTTTCTGCGCCACACCTCGCTGACGACCCTATGAACCTGCTGATTCGTCCTTAAGTCGGGGCGCCAGGTGTTCAGCATGTTCCTTGCCCAAACCAGTTCCCTGTCAGATGCCCAGGAGGACACAATCGTTCGATATTCCCAAACGGAAAGCGTATCGAAAATGGGAAACAGTTCCTTGTTCTTGTGCGCCGACTTGAATTGCTCGTAGCGATGCACGGGATCCGTAGGCGTTTCGGTCCAGTGACTTCCACCAGACAGCCCTGACAGAGAGGATGCAATGGCAAGCTTCAGATAGATCCCCTCCTTCGACTCCTGGTCGGCATTGATGATTCTTCTCCAAGTCTCCAGTGACTTATCCGAAGGTGCAGCACCGCTTAACAGGCAGAGGTTCATCGCTTCGGTGTTTTGCAGAAGCCAGTCCATGAATGTCCCGGGGAGAGAGAAGTAGTGATAGTCGCCGTCCGCCGTGTCTTGCATAATCCAGTCCCGGAACCCCTGGCCGGTTCCACTGGCCCGTACAAAAGCGCCGGCCTTGTCAACGCCGAGCTTCGCAATGAGCTGGCGTTGAGCCAGAGCGTTCGCAAAGACGGGATCCTTGAGCAGTGCCTTCATGCCTGCCTCGGTTATCTTGCTTGCCTCAGCGGGTGTCTTCTGATT
>JABMSA010000294.1 GCA_013202185.1 Planctomycetota bacterium | reverse complement strand
GAGTGCGAACGCCGTCAGAATGATGACAAAGGACGTGTTCTTGATGGAAGTGCTCGCCATGGTCGGATCTCCTCGCAGTCGGACGCGACAAACAGAAACGCGGGCCCTCGGCAGGGAGACGGTTCCCAACATTGAGCAAGGGATTTCCATTATAATAATACAACATGAAAGGGCGGATGTCAAGCAGAAACTTCGAAAAAAGAAGAAAACATTTAACCATCCGCCGTCGCCATGGCTTTGGCGGACAGGAGGCTATGGCCCACAGGAGGCTATGGCGGACAGGAGGAGGGCACGGAGAGATTGAAGATAAGGGCTCCGGTCTGCGTGGGGGCGCCTACTCTCCGAGTAGGTTGGCTTCGCAGCTCGGACAGCCCCGCTTCGGGGGCGGACGAGACTTTGAACGGACTTCCGGGTCCGCGAACGGACTTCCGGGTCCGCGGAATCCTGCCCGCCCTCTGGCCTTCCGGACCAGGCATCCTCGAAAGGCTGCAAATCACCCTCGGCAAGTTTCTCCGCGCAGTTTTTCCTGTTGACACTCGCCCAATCCTCAGGTATACTAATAGCGCGGTATTAACCCTGGTACGGTTATGCCGGGTGGATTCCATCACGTAACGCAGCACAGCAACGATCGTCACGTCGTCTTTATCGCGGACACGGGCGGCGCGGGTTGTGCCCCATGCCGTCACGAATCGAATCGCTAACAAGAGGGACTCGTCAAATGGATGCCCCATCCCTTCTCTGGGCAAAGAAGACACAAGCAGAACCATGCAGGTATCATCCCCTCGTCTGCCATCTTATTGATGTGGCGGCGGCTGCAGACGCACTGTGGGACCACACCCTGGGCAGGCACTGCAGGAGCGCCCTCGCCGCATCTCTGGCATGCGACACCGACCAGGCCCAAAAGTGGATTTCGTTCTGGGCGGGCCTGCATGATATCGGAAAGGCATCGCCCGATTTTCAGGGCAAAGACGCGGCGGCAAAAATCAGGCTGCAACAAGGCGGCTACCCATTTCCTGCCGCACAACGATACTACCACGGCACGATGACGGCAGCAACTCTCGAGGCTATCCTCGCGGCCGACCAACCGGAGTTCGCGCCAATGCCCGCGACTCTTGCCCGTCGCGTTGCGACAATCTTGGGAGGTCACCACGGCGTTTTCCCACGGTCAATCGAGGTGAACAACATCCCGCCGTCGATACTGCACTCGGGCCCCTGGCAGGAAGCGCGCAAGACACTCGCCGCGTCGCTGGCAGGAGTTCTCCGAGTAAACGAGCTTCCGCCACTTGCCGCAACTGCACGGCCGGATCACGCTTTTGCCATGACGCTGGCGGGGCTTGTTTCAATTGCCGACTGGATAGGGTCGGCCGAAGAGTTCTTTCCCTATGCCACCGAAGAAACGGACCTCGAGCAATATGCGGCGAAGGCCCGCACACGCGCGCAAGAGGCACTTGCCCAGATAGGATGGTCCCAGTGGAGCGCTCCTACTTCGGCGGTTTCGTTCATTCATATGTTTCCCAAGATCGCCACGCCGCGTCCCCTTCAACAGCAGGTCGTGCAACTTGCGTTGGGTCTCGAGTCGCCCACGCTTGTCCTCATCGAAGCGCCAACAGGCGAGGGCAAGACCGAAGCGGCAATGTATCTGGCCGATCACTGGGCAGCTACGCTCAAACAACGCGGCTGTTACTTTGCCCTGCCTACGCAGGCCACCAGTAACCAGATGTTCTCCCGCGTATTGCGCTTCCTCGGTGACCGCTACACACCCGAGCACACCGAGAAAGTCAATCTTCTCCTGACGCACGGCCACGCCGCTTTGTCGGCCGAGTTTCGGGTGCTCAGGCACAATGCCGGTGCCCTGATCTCGCCCGAAGGCATTGACGACAACGCCAAAACCCACGACGGCGCCCCGCCCAACATCGTCGCCGCCGAATGGTTCACTCATCGCAAACGCGGCCTGCTGGCACCCTTCGGGGTCGGCACCATTGACCAGGCCCTCCTTGCCGTTCTGCAAACGAAACACGTGTTCGTTCGGCTCTTTGGCCTGGCACACAAGACGGTCATCATCGACGAGGTACACGCCTACGACGTTTACATGTCGACGCTGCTCGAGCGCCTGCTGGAATGGCTTGCTGCGCTGGGGTCATCCGTCGTGCTCTTGTCGGCCACGCTGCCCCAGGCCAAACGCAAGGCGCTGCTGACAGCCTACGCACGCGGCACGGGCCGCACAAAGCTGAGCTTCCAGGCGGCACCATATCCCCGAATCTCCTGGGTTTGCGGCGACTCCGCCAAGGCCCAATCCTTCCCCGCTGCCGAAGTATCTACGAAGACTATCAACATTGATTGGACAGGCAACAACCCTGCAAACATCGGGCGTCTGATAAAGCAAGCCCTCGCACAAGGCGGTTGTGCCGCCGTCATCTGCAATACCGTCCGCCGAGCACAGGAAACTTACCTCGCTCTCAAGGAGCTCTTCGCCAATGCCCGCGCCAAAGGCCAAGAT
>JABMSA010000293.1 GCA_013202185.1 Planctomycetota bacterium | reverse complement strand
GTCCAGTGCCGTAGGCACGGCTGAACCTAGCCCAGCGTTTCAACGCTGGGGCTTGGTACTGCGGAAGTTGGGATAAAAAGGCACATAAATTCACGGTTTCATGGTCCGACGCCCAACCACTCTTGGGACGTCACAAAACTTTTACACCTCCTCACGCTCCTTCGGCCATTTTCCGTTTGACACGGCAAGGCATCACCGGTTATAATATTTGACAATCCAGCCGGCAGGGAACGGAGGCCGGCAGGGGGCCCTGCCCCTTCGCTCAACATGGAATGCTGAACAGGGTACTGCAATGACGTCTACCGAAACCAGGGGCACAGTCGCGACGTTCAGGCGGTACGGGCGTTCGTATCATCTCAAGATCGACACGGCCGAGGACCTGGAACGCGTGGCCGAGCTGGACGAGGCGCATTGGGTGGCAACCAACGCGCCCATAAGCACGATCAACTGCGACGCCACATTCCTGAAGCTGCTCGATACCGATGCCAACGGACGCATCATGTGCCACGAGGTGAGCGCGGGCGTCCGCTGGTTGCTCGGCGTGCTTCGCGACCGAACCGGCATTGCAGAGCGCAGCCAAACGCTTCGCCTCGACGCACTCGATACGACCGGGCAGGAGAGCGCCCGCATCGCCGGGGCCGCGCGAAAAATCCTTGCCAGCATCGGCCTGCACGACACAACCGAAATCACGCTCGACCAGGTGCGCAAGATCAAGGCCAAGGTCGAATCGACGCCCGTAAGCGAGGCCGGAGTGGTGCTGCCCGAAGCCGGCAAGGATGACGAAATCAAGCAGTTCATCGCCGACATCATCAGCACCGTCGGCGGCACACCACACCCAAGCGGAGCGCAAGGCGTATCGGAAGCGCAGCTCGAGCAGTTCCTGAAAAAAGCCGCAGCTTACCTCGAGTGGCACGAACGCGGGCAGATTCCGACCGGACAGGACAAGACCGACATCATGCCGTTCGGCACCGAAACTCCCTCCGCATACGCAGCGCTCACATCGGTGCGCGGCAAGATCGACCAGTACTTCGCACAGTGTGAAGCCGCCGCGTTCGACGAGAGCCTCGTGCAACGAATGGGATGGACGGAAACTGAGCTGGAGGGGCTGGACTTCGACGACCCGGCCGTTATCGAAGAGGTGCTCAGGAAGGCGCCGCTCACCAGGGCCAGGCCCTCGCGCGAGCTTTCCTTCGACGACCAGATCAACCCCTGCTATGCCAAGAGCCTCGATGAGTTTCGCGGGCAAGTGGCCGGGCCGGTTCTGGGCGAGCCCGTCGCGACGCTCACGGCGGCGCAGTGGCGGCAGGTCAAGGCGGCTTTCGCCGCACACAAGGCCTGGGCGGAATCGGAACCGCAAACAGACGTCGAAAAGCTCGGGCTCGAGAAGCTGCGGGCCTGCCTCGACGAAAGGTTCGCCGCAACCGTCCGGGCACTGGCTGCCGCCAGCGCAGAGACCGCCTTCGTCCTCGACAACATCCGCCTGACGGAAAAGCTGATTCTTTACCAGGCGGAGATGATCGACTTCGCGAACAATTTCGTGAGCTTCCCGTACCTCTACAACGCCGCCAACCGCGCGATGTTTGAAATGGGCACGCTGGTGATGGACGGCCGCCGGTTCAACTTAGCCGTGCGCGTCGAGAATAGGGCGCAGCACGACGCCGTCGCGAAAAGCTCGAACATATACGTGCTCTACGCCGAAGTGGCCCCCGCCAACGGAACCAAGTACGAAGTGGCCGTGCCGGCAACGTCCGGCGGCAAGGGCAACCTGTGCGTCGGCAAGCGCGGAGTGTTTCGCGACATCCACGGCAAGGAAAGCGATGCCGTTGTCGTGCAGATCATCGATAACCCCGTCGCCCTCCGCGAGGCGCTGGTGTCGCCGTTCATCAGGCTCGGCCGGCTCGTGACCGGAAAGATCGAGTCGATCACGTCCTCGGCCGAAAAGGAGTTCGACAGCCAGGCATCCGTGGCGATGGACCGCGTTGCGTCGGCGCCCGGTACGGCGCAAAAACAAGGCATTGCAGCATCGGGCGGAATGCAATTGATGGGTGCCGGCGTGGCCCTGGCGGCGGTCGGCTCGGCCGTTGCCTACATTGCGAAGACGGTCGGCGAAACCGTCGAGAAGAACCCGTGGCACATTGTTGCGGCAGTGGCGGGTGCGGCGCTGCTCGTGATGCTGCCCACTTGCATCGTGGCGTACCTCAAGCTGCGAAAGCGCGACCTGAGCGCGATACTCGAGGGAGCAGGATGGGGAATAAACGCGCGGATGCGCCTCACTGGCGCACAGGGGCGCTTCTTCACGAAACGCCCGAGGTACCCGAAGGGCGCCAGGGGCGTTCATTATTTCCTCTGGCGCGGCCTGATTGTGATAGCTTTGCTGCTGGCGATTTGCAGCGGCGGATACCTCCTGCAAGATCATCTGAAGGGCGAGCGGCAAGAGGCGCCACCGCCGGTCACCGGCGAGCAGAAGCCGCCCGGCGCCACACCGGATCAAGGAGAGTTGAAGGAGTAGATTCATCGAAGAAAGTTCATTTGAATCATCGATGGCATCGGAACAGTCACCCCGGAGATCGAGAATGATACAATTGGAGTTTTACGGAGCGGCACAAACCGTAACCGGATCGATGCACCTGATTCATCTGCCCGACGGAGCCGTTGCTCTGGATTGCGGCTTGTTTCAGGGCAGGCGGAAATGGTCGCGCGAGATGAACCTTTCGTTTCCTTTCCCGCCGCGAAGGCTCCGGACGGTGCTGCTGTCGCACGCGCACATAGATCACAGCGGCAAGATCCCTCACCTGTTTCGTTATGGTTTCGACGGAAAGATATACGCCACCTCGGCCACGTGCGACCTGTGCGACCTGATGCTCGCCGATTCGGCTCATATACAGGAAGAAGATGCCGCCTACTGGAACAAGAAGCGCGCCAAGACGGAGGCCGACCGCATCGAGCCGCTTTACACCGTTGAAGACGCCCGGGCGGCGGCACAGAATTTTCACGGCGTGCAATACGGCGAGCCGGTCGAGTTTGCCGACGGATGCACGGCCACGTTCATCGAAGCCGGCCATATTCTCGGGTCATCGTGCGTTCTCGTCGAGATCAACCGCAGCCCGAAGATTCGGCTGCTTTACACCGGCGACCTTGGCCGCTTCGACATGCCCATCCTGCGCAACCCGAGCAACCCCCTGCCGGAGGTCGACTACCTTATCACCGAGAGCACCTACGCCAACAGGCGGCACAGCGACGTTTCCGGGATGGAGTCGGAGCTGGTGGAGATCATCAACGAAACCCGCGAGAAGGGCGGCAAGGTGATCATGCCCTCGTTCAGCGTCGGGAGAACGCAGCACCTCGTTTACTGGCTGTCGCAATCAATGGCCGACGGCAAGCTCGAGCCGCTGCCGATTTTCGTCGACAGCCCCCTGAGCACTAGAGTGACGCGCGTGTTCAGGGATCACCCGGAATGCTACGACGAGGAGGCGCGCGATTTTTGGCACGAAGAAGGCGACGTCTTCGGGCGCGGGCGGGTCACATACATAACCGACGTCGAGAAATCCAAGGCGCTCAACTACCTCAAGGAGCCGTGCGTGATCATCTCGGCCTCGGGAATGTGCGAAGCCGGGCGCATCCTACACCACCTGAAGAACAATATCGAGCACCCGCGCAACACGGTCATCATCGTCGGCTACCAGGCCCAGAACACGCTGGGGCGACGGATTGTCGAGCGACGCGACGAGCTTAAGATCTACGGACGGCTGTACAAGCTGCGGGCACGCGTCGAAGTATTGAACGGTTTTTCCGCCCACGCCGATACGGATGATTTCGTGCGCCTTTTCGCGCCGATCGCGCCAAAGCTCAAGGCGGCATTTGCGGTACACGGCGAAGGCGACCAGATCGAGTCAATGAAAAACATTCTCCGCAAGGCCGGATGCAGCAACGTGCATGGGCCGACCTCCGGGCAACGCTTCCCGCTCGAAGATTATTGATGCAACTCCGAAGAAGAGGCCCATGGCAGAGTTCCGAAAGCCGGACGACGTGAAGCTGATCGTGGGGGCGCTCTCGGCCGACGCATCTCTGCTCCAACAAGCGAAGCACGCCCTGTGCGGCCTCTACGGGCCTGTCGACGTCGAGTCGCCGTTGATCACGTTCGATTTCACGGCGTACTACGAAAAGCAGATGGGGCCGAACCTCCTGCGCAAGTTCTTCGCGTTCGAGGAGCTGATCGATCCCGCGTGCCTTCCCGACATCAAGATACGAACAAACGAGTTGGAACGGGAGCTTGCGGCGGCGGCCACCGCGCCCGTGCCCAGGCCCATCAACCTCGATCCGGGCTACATCACGCCTGCCAAGCTGGTGCTGGCATCCGCGAAGGATTTTTCGCACCGCGTATACCTGCGCGACGGCATCTACGCCGAGGTGACGCTCCACAATGAAAAGGGCGGGACGTTCCGGGGTTGGCCGTGGACCTTCCCCGACTACAAGACGAGCCCGGAGTATCATGCTTTTCTGCAGGACGCGAGACAGAAGCTGATGGG
>JABMSA010000292.1 GCA_013202185.1 Planctomycetota bacterium | reverse complement strand
GCCCCGAGACCTCGGCGTATGACGTCGATGAAAACGGCTTCATCAACATCCTCGACATGATCGTTGTGCGCAACCACCTCAACGAGACGTGCGAGTAGGTTGACCCACGGCTTGTGAATGGCCAAGCGGCACAAGGGCGCCCTTCGCGGCGCCCTTGTGTCGCGTGTTAGTAGATGAGATGCGATGAGAGGCCGACACGGTGGCAGTGCGGCCGCAACCCAATCTGTTCTGGAGATGCGTATGAAATTTGTGACAAGGTGTTCGGCGGCAGTCCTGGCAGGACTGATGGTGTCGGTTTCCGCCGCGAGTGCAACGGAGACGGAAAACCTCAATATGCGCGTTCTGCCTGCACCGGGCAAGGTAACGGTGGACGGCAAGCTCGATGACTGGGACCTCACCGGCGGCATCTTCTCCTCCCACAATCTGGAGGAGATGCGCGATGAATACGGCGCCTGGTTCCACATGATGTATGACGCCCGGAACCTGTACGTTCTGGCTCGCGTCAGCGGGAAGCACCCGCCCTCCGACGACAGCCTGCGCCTGTACATGGTGACCGCGCCGGACAAGCCCGAGCAAGGGGTCTTGACCATCACCTGCCGCCAGGAGAAGGAGGGTGCCGACGTCGTGCAGATCCTCCGCAAGTCCGAGGCGATCGACGCCAAGCCTGCCGGCGCCAGGCAGGCCTTCCGCGTGAGCGAGGACGGCAGGAGCTACATCCAGGAAATCGCCATCCCGCTGAGCTTGCTCGCCGGCGAAGGGACCAAGCTCACAGCCGGCAGCGAAATCCGCGTCATGCTGGTCCTGTCGCTCAAGGGCGGGCGCTGGGGCGTGCGGGTTTTCGACAACTTCATGCCCGGCGTTCCCCCGGAGCGCACCGGCTGGGGCCTCTCCAACCCTAAACAGTATGGCCCGGCGACGTTCGAGCCCAAGGGCAAGGTCGACGTATGTCCCGTACGCCTCTCGGATGGGCGGGAGCTGAGCGTGACGATGAAGAATGGCCAACCGGTCATCGACTGGGCCGACCTGAAGAAGTCCCCGCCCGGCCTGAAACGCATCACGTTCACCATGCCTCGCGACGGCTTCGTCTCGCTGAACATCGGGAATGCTGACGGAGCGGTCGTCCGTCAACTCCTCAATTGCGAGCCGATAACGAAAGGCGAGCACACCGTAGCGTGGGACGGCCTGACCAACCCGATCTGGAAAACGCCCGGCAAGCCTGTGCCGCCGGGCACGTACGGGTGGAGCGGCATCTGGCATACGGGCATCGGCCTGCGCCTGCGCGGCTGGGCGTGCCACGGATCGAGCGACCCCTGGGACAATGGCCCCACCACCTACTGGGGCGGCGACCAGGCGCTACCCACCTCGTGCGCTGCAGACGACGAGCGCGTCTACCTCGGTTGGGCAGGGGCCGAAGCCGGCAAGGCACTGATCGCGTGCGACTTCGACTATAACGTCCAATGGGCCGCCGGCCAGCACTTCAATGGCTGCTGTCTCATAGCGGCTGATCGGGGCGTCGTCTACTACGTCAACGAATCTGTCATCAGGCGCGTCGATCCCAAGACCGGCAAGCACAGCAACTGGCCCGGCCGCACCAGCCCCGACCTCCAGATCAAGGACATCTGGGGCGACGAGAAAGGCCTGCCCACGAAGCTGACGTGGGTGTGGCAGGAGGGTTTCGCCGCACACGACGGCAAGCTCTATCTGAGCTTCTCATCGTGGGACTGGCAGCGCTCAGACATCGTCGACTGGCGCGACTTCCTGACAAAGATGAAAGCCGATGACCGCGTGGGTAAGGTGATCTGGAGCAGGATCGACAAGCGGTGCCAAGACCTGATTGACCATTTCCTCGGCGGCAACAAGAGCGAGGATGAAGTGTTCAAGGCGCCCAACTACTACACGCCGGACGTCCGCGACGTGGTGATCGGCGCGCTCCAGGGGCTGCTCGCCGAAAAGTCGTTCGTGGAAGGTGGAGACACGATGACGCGCGAGAAGCTCGCCGAGGCCAGCCGCCACCTCATCGAGAACACCTTCCCCGCCGAGACGGTCAAGGCGCAGTCGAACTTCGTCGCCGTCGTCGATGCCGAAACGGGCAAGCTGATCAAGAGGATTAGCATGGAAGTGCCCGGGAAAATGGTGGCGCTCGCCGATGCGCAGTTGTACATGTTCCAGGGTCGCGACAAGCTGGTCCTGTTCAACGCCGAGACCGGCGAGGCCAAGCTGGTCGTGACCGGCCTGCGAAATCCGGGCGCGGTGGCGGTAGGCAAGGATGGCGAGATCTACGTGGCCTGCGAGATCGACGGCCAAGGCGAAGCAAAGTTCAACATCGGCCAGACGGACTACCATGTTCGCGTTTATTCGCCCGACGGCAAGCTGCTGCGGACCATTGGCCGCAAGGAGGGCCGCGTGCGCCTCGGTCCGTGGGATCCGACCGGCATGACCACCATCTGGGGCTTGTGCCTCGACCCGAAGGGAAGGCTCTGGGTGGCGGAGACCTCTATGCCGAAGCGGTTCGTCGTGTGGGATGCAAAGACCGGAGCGTTCATCCGCGAGCTGATCGGCCCCACGCACTATGGCGCGAGCGGGGGAACGATCAACCCCCTCGACCCCGACATCATCGTGGGCGAGGGCTGCGAGTTCCGCATCGACCCGAAGACCGGCCACGCCACGATGACCGGCATCATCAGCGCGGAGGTCTACCACAACAGCGCACGCTTCTGCCAGGGTTCGAATGGTAAGCTCTATCTGGCCGCAACCTTCAGTGGAATCGTGTGGGGCCCGAGCGCTCCCCCACAGATCAGGATATGGGAGCGGGTGGGCGAGGGCAACTATGCCTATCGCGCCGTCATCCGCGCAGAAGGCGGAGAGAAGGGAACAATCTTTTGGGCGGATGCAAACGGCGACGGCCAAGAGCAGCCGGAAGAAGTCGCCTCCTATCCGAAGGCTCTGCAGATCGGGGGGTACGGCCTGTGGTCGATGAACCTCAACACCGATCTCACGTTCTATGGCGTGGCCGACGGTAAGGCGGTCCAGTTCAAGGCGGCGAGCTTCACTGCCTGCGGCGCCCCCAAGTACGACCTGGTCAACGCCAAGGAACTGCCCATGCGGCTGAACGCTCCGCTGCCCAGCCCCGACAACCGTCTGGTGGCGTCCTGCGACGACCCCGACCAGCTCTTCCGCTGTTACGACATCGCCTCCGGGAAACTGCTATGGACGTATCCCAACACCTACCACGGCGTACACGGCTCGCACAACGCGCCGGGACCGGTTGGCGGGCTGATCCGCGGGGCGTTCGGGTTCATCGGCAACGCCACGATGCCCAAGCCGATCGGCAGCATCTGGGCGATCAACACGAACGTCGGCGAGTGGCATGTGCTCACCGAGGACGGGTTCTACCTCACACGGCTCTTCCAGCCCGATTCCCAGAAGTGGAAATATCCGGAGAAGGCCATCCCGGGGGCAGACGTGACCAGCATCCCGCCGGGTCTGGGCGGCGAGGATTTCGGCGGATCGTTTGTGCAGGGAAAGGACGGCCGGATCTATCTTCAGGCTGGCAAGGTGGCGCTGTGGGGCATCGAGGCTACCGGCTTTGAGTCGGTGAAGACGATTAAGGGTGGCAAGATCAAGATCACCGAAAGCGACGCTTTCCAGGCGGAGATCATCCGCGGCCGCCTGGCCCAGGCGGCGAGCCCGACCAAGGCTGCCAAGGCCGGAAAAGCCACGCCGAACTTCACCGGCAATCTCAATGCCGATTTCCCCGGAGCCGAGATACTTGACTTCAGGAAGCAGGACGGTGCTGCCGCTCGCGTTGCCGTAGCCTGGGACGAGCAGTACCTCTACCTCGGATGGGACGTGCAGGATTCCTCGCCGTGGGAGAACGGCGCCGATGAGCCTGAATACATGTACACAAAAGGAGACACTGTCGATTTCCAACTGGCGACTGACCCGAAGGCCGACAAGAACCGCGGCGAGCCGGTGGCGGGCGACCTCCGCCTCTCCATCGGCCCGTTCCAGAACCAGCCGACCGCGGTCATCTACCGCCTCAAGGCGAAGGACAAGGCCCCCCGCGAGTTCAAGTCGGGCGTCGTCGCCAGCTACAAGATGGACAGCGTGGTGGTGCTGAAGGACGCGAAGATCAGCGCGAGCAAGAAGGCCGATGGGAAAGGATACGTCGTCGAGGCCGCGATCCCGCGGGCGGCCCTGGGCGTCAGGATCACCGACGGCCTGATGCTGCG
>JABMSA010000024.1 GCA_013202185.1 Planctomycetota bacterium | reverse complement strand
TCATTTCGCCGGCAAAGAACGATGCCCATCTCCGAATACAGATCGACAACGACGACGAGCACGACGACGAGGACGATTGAGAAGCGGGCTACACCCACCGCTTGATCCACGATCTGATGCCGGTGGCGGCGTTGACCATCACGAGCGGCTTGGTGCATTCGCCCGCGACGATCTCGGGCACGGACCGCCTCGCGACTTTGTAGATGAGTGGCTGGCGCGTGCAGCCGATCACTACCATGTCGTAGTCGTCGGATTCCTTTAGAATGGCGTGGGCCACCTGACGTGAACGGATGGTTCTTGTGTGGACTCTCTCGCGCGGCGCGTGCAGCCGGCTCTGGTGCTGAGCGATGAATGCGTCGATGTCGAATCGCGAGCCGGCGGCGGCAACCGTGATGGCGGTGATTTCGCCTTCGTTCTTGTCGGCCAGGATGCTGGCCACCTCGAGTGCGAATGCTCCGTTGGGCCCGCCTGCGATGGGAACGAGCACGCGTTTGAACTTGTGGTTCTTGCAGCCCTTGAAGATCACTACGTTGCACGGGGCTGTTTCGATGATGGGGTCGATAGTGCTGCCGAGCTTGAACACCCGGTGCCGCAACTCGCCGTGCCAGCCCATGACGAGCATGTCGGCTTTTTTTTCGCGTGCGGCGCTCACGATGCCGCGGGCGACGTTGCGGCAGTAGCGGAGGGTTGTGCCGACTGACGCCACGGGTGCCAGGTAGAGCATCGCTTCGGCGATCGCCTCGCGGCCCTCGTGCATGTATTGGTCGGCGTCGCTCAGGGGCACCTGGTCGGGAACGGGTACCATGTGGATCAGCTCGACTTTCGCTTCCTTTGCGCCGCAGAGCTTGTGTGTGTTGAGGACGAGCTCGACGGCGTTGCGCGGGTTGGCCATTGCGACCATTATCCGATATTCATGGCCGGCGGGCGCCTTTTCTTCCTCGAGAACTTGTACCTCGTGGTCGGCGGCGGGCGCCCGTGACCGCGAGTAGGCCATGTAGGTCACGAATCCAATGAGGATCCACGCCGGCGCGATGATCCAGGCTGTAGGGCTCATGTGCACCAGCCACACGGCAAGGACCGCCTGACAGACGATTGCTATCAGCGGAAACGCGGGAAAGAACGGCATCACAAAGCCGTATGTAAGCTCGTCTCCCATGCTGCGTCGTATCTTTATCACGCATATGTTGACGAGGAAGAAGAGGAACAGGAACATGATGCTGGCGCTCGAGGCTACGTCTTTGGTGGGAAGCAGCACTGCTACAACCAGCACTATGACGCCGGTAAACGCCAGTGCCACCCATGGCGTTTTTCGTGTGGATGAGATTTTCGCGAGGCCGGCCGGGAGCATTCTGTCGCGCCCGAGCGCATACGACGCCCTCGTGGCCGAGAATATGGTTGCATTGAGGGCCGAGGTGGAGGCGAAGATCACGGCGAGTGTGAGCAGGAGGCTTGCCATGGGCATGAGTTTTTCGACGGCGGCTCCGAAGCCCTGCTCTTTATGCTCGCCGATCCACTGCCAGGGAAGGGTTCCATCGAGGTAGCCCGATCCCACTTTCACTGATACCATCGTGGCAAACGCGACCAGCACGTAGATTATGGTTACGATGTAAACCGAATAGAGCATGGCCTTTGGGAGGTTCTTTTTTGGGTCGATGGCTTCGTCGCCGGCCTGGGCTATGACTTCGAACCCTTCGAAGGCAACGTAGGTGAAGCCCATTGTTATGAGGAGTTTCCCCCAGCCCATGGGAAGGAACGGGATGAAGTTTTGCAGCCGCGAAGGGTCGCGCGCAACCACAACGACCCCGGCAACGCCGATGAGCAGCAGGAAGAGGATTTGCCCGAAGGTGAAGAAGGCTCCGACGCGCCCGGTTTCGGATGCGCCCCGATAGTTGATGTAGATGAAGAAGATGGCCACGATGCCGGCCACGAGTTTCTGGGATGCGCCCACCGACAGGGGCAGCCACTCGAGCAGCTCAAGCCCGTTGAGGTATCGCAATGTGTAGATGGCGAAGGTGATGGCGTAGAGGCTGCCTGCCACGCTCGAGGCGAACCATTCCATCCATCCGGCGACGAAGCTTGTGCCGCGCCCGAATCCGACGCGTGCGAAGTTGTAGGCCCCGCCGGCCCGTGGGATGGCCGAGCTGAGCTCGGCGTATGACATCGCGGTGAAGAGCGCGATGAGGCCGTTGAGCGCGAATGTGAGCACCACTCCGCCCGGCCCGGCGATGCCGATCGCGTTGCCCATGCCGATAAACACGCCGGCGCCGATCATCATCCCCAGACCCATCATTGTGATGTGAAACAGAGAGAGATCGCGGGAAAGCTCCGAAGAAACGCGCGTCTCATTTGTCACCGTGCAGTTCCCTCCTGATCTCGCGCGCGGATTTGTAGCCGTTTCCGGCTATTCGATCAATGGTGCGCCGGCTCCAGAAAAGGAGATACGTGAGGCACGCGAGCGCACCTGCAACGAGGATGCAGCCGATCAGGATGTCACGATCCATGCTTGATCTCCGTGTGGCAGGGTTCGGCTTGGGATATTATACCAGTGTGCCGGGGATTTTCCATACCTTTCGTGGGATTTGCGTGAGGTCGGCGCAACGCCGACTTATGCGAAAACAAGGCCGGCCGCCTTCCCGGGGGAGGAAAGACGGCCGCTGTGCGTGGTGGTACGCCTGGCAGGACTCGAACCTGCAATCTTCGACTCCGGAGGCCGACGCTTTATCCATTAAGCCACAGGCGCATAGGAATCGGTCCATGGGTATTCTATCACCATCACTGCCCCGATGCAAGATGAAATTGTGGGTTATGAATCGCGGGGAGGCTTGCGAATCTTGGCTCAAGCTATCGTCTCGGCATCTGAATCGTCCTCGTCCTCGTCGTCGTCCTCGATCTGTATTCGGAGATGGGCATCGTTCTTCGCCGTCGAAATGACTGTGTTTATCATATTGTGGGAGGAAAACTTTTTGCAAAAAGTGTCCCTCCCACAATATGATAAGTACATTCATTTCGCCGGCAAGGAACAATGCCCATCTCCGAATACAGATCGAGGACGACGACGACGATTCGGATGTCGAATCAACTTCTTCCCCCGCAAAACAGGCGTTGAATCCTCAGCCGCGATTGG
>JABMSA010000291.1 GCA_013202185.1 Planctomycetota bacterium | reverse complement strand
GGTGGCCCGTCTCCTCTGAGACGCCCCACCGGGGCGTCTCTACAAGTACGTGACCGTATTTGCGAACAGGTGTACTAAGGGCGAAAGAGGGCAGGCGATTCGCTCAAGGTCTCGCTCAGCACAGGCCCTACACAGACCGACGCCCTTAAGTCAATGCCATTGATCCCTACCGGTGTGCAAGTTCGTTGCAGAGATCGAGATATAGCCTGACGGCCTCGGGGGGCGTGCTCCATGTGAATTCGTTGCCGACGCGCATGAAGTAGCCGCCTGTCATACGGGCGGTCTCGACCATCCGCTCGACCATCGTCCTGATCTCGTCGGGGTCGTTGCGCGAGAGGGTGCGCGTGTCGCCCTCGCCCGCATAGAAGCAATTTTCTCGTTTGCGGATGGCTGCGCGGGCGTCGGTGTAGGGCTCGGTGAGGATCCCCTCGGCGCCGCATGCGAAGACGTCGGCGGCGCAGGCGTCCATGCAGCCGTCGGATACGAAGATCACGCGCTTGCCTGCCGCCTTGAGGATCGACCAGAATTCTTCGTAGCGGGGGAAGATGTATTTGTGCATCCAGGAGGGCGAGCACACCGGCCCGCGGGTGTTGACGATGTCGTCGTGGCAGAATACAAAGTTTACGGGCAGCCGCGCGAAGGCACGAAACAGCCGCCGGTTCAGTTCGCTGAATTCATTCATGATGCGCTCGAAGCGCTCGTCGAGGCAGCACTCGAGAAACAGCTCCCATCCGAACACCAGCAGCGGCCACATGAACATCGTCTGATACACGCCGCACTGCGCCGTCGAGCCCTCGGGTGCTTTGTCGCCCCACTCGGCGGGGTATCTCGCCCGGAACATCTCGTAGAGCGTTTCCTCGCTGCTGAAATCCCAATTGTTCACGATGCCCGAGTCGGTGAAGTCGGGGTTCTCGAGCGGCGAGAAGGCAAACACATCGTCGGGCGTTGTGAACCTGGCGCCGAAATCCCAGTGATACGTCACTCCGTCGCTCCACTTGACAACGTGCCGTCCGTCTGTGTTGACTCCGGTGAGCCCGCTTTGCAGCTCCGGGCGCGGCTTGGGGTCGTCGGTCTCGGGTATATCGACGTTGAGCAGCGGATACATCTCCTGCAGCTTCTGCCGGCAGGCGCGGGGGTGCTCGTAGTGGTCGATTCCGGTGATGAGCGTCTCGGCGTCGGGGCAGCCAAGGTATTCTTCGTGCGGGATTCGCTCGGGCGCCAGGCCCATCAGCGCGAGGTATCGTTCGGTGTATTCCATGAGTGGTTCCTGCTTGATCGGTTTGTCTTCAAGTCCTCGTCGTTCTCCTCGATCCGGGCGCGATACTAAAAGTAGAGACGCCCCGGTGGGGCGTATCAGACGAGCCGCCGGCTCGTCTCTACACCGCCTACCCTCACCCCTTCATGCCCGTCATTGCGATGCCTCTGATGAACATCTTCATCGTTGCGAAGAAGAGGATTATCAGGGGCACGCTCACGACCGTCGACGCCGCCATCAGCAGATGCCATGGCGTGCCGCCGTGCTCGGACGAGAACGCCTGGAGCGCCAGCGAAAGAGTAAACTGCGACTGATGGTTGAGATATATCATCGGCCCGAGGAAGTCTTTCCACGTGCCGAGAAACGTGAACAGCGCCACCATGGCAATTGCCGGCCTCGAAAGCGGCACTACCACGTGCCACAGTATCTCCAGCTCCGAGCAGCCGTCGATTCGCGCCGCGTCGAGCAGGTCCTTCGGCAGGCCGAGGAAAAACTGCCGGAGCAGGAATATGAAAAACGCCGAGCCGAACCACGACGTGACCCACAAAGGCTTGAACGTTCCGATCCAGCCAAGCTCGCGATACAACAGATACACCGGCACCATCACCACCGGAAACGGTATCATCATCGTCGCCAGCGTAATGCCGAACAGCAGGTTCCTGCCCTTGAACTCGATGAAGGCGAAGCCATAGGCAACGAGCATCGACGCGATCACCGTGCCGGCCACGGTCATCACGCACAGGAACAGCGTGTTGAAAAGGCTGCGGCCGAAGCGAATGCGTCGCAGTGCCGCGGGGTAGTTTTGGGGGATCTCGCGAATGCACTTGCGCAGCTTGCTTTTGGGCAAGACGTCCCACGCCCGGCTCACGTCGCCCGCCGTCGATCCGATTTCCTTCGAATCGGTGTCTTCGGGCCGCCACTCGCGCACCAGCCAAAGCTGCTCGCCGTCGGGGTCGGGCTCGATCGTGCGCACCAGCCTGGCGGGCACCGTTCGGCCCGAAACAAGCGCCAGCCGGCCCGAAACCGGATCGAAGCGGTTCTTGTCGTCCGCCAGTACTTTCATTTCCGGCGTCACTTCGACGTTCATCTCGCGCTTGTTGAACACAGAATCCTCGCGCAACATTTCGGCGCCTAGCGGAATCGCAAGCTCGCCGGCGGCAAAGCTCTGGAGCGGTTGGACAATGAACACCCGGCTTTCGGGCGTCGGGTCGATTTTGCGCTCGAGCACAACGTCGTGCGTGCGGCCGCCGATTTCTGCGGTGTGGCCGGTTCCGAGGAAGGCCTCGCCGATGCTTTCCGGGTGGCGCATCGTCTGGCTCAGCGGCTTGAGCGACGTCGTTACCATCCACACCAGCGGCATGAGGAAAAAGAGCGCGCCGCCGGCGAGGATCGCGTGGATAACGACCCGCTGATGCAATGCCGGTCTCTTGCCGGAGGCTTCCGCCATGTCATCTCCCCGCGTAGTAAACGTGCTTGCGCGACACGTAGAAGGCCAGCAGCGTAAGGCCGACGATCAGCAGAAACAGCGCCCACGCCACCGCCGATGCATACCCGATCCGCTGATACTGAAACGCCTGGTCATACACGAACATCGCAACGAACCTCGTTTTGTCTTCGGGGCCGCCGCGTGTCATTATGTAGGGCTCGGTGAAAACCTGAAACGTGCCGATGATCGCCATTACGACGTTGAAAAGTATCACGGGCGACATCATAGGGATGGTGATGTGGCGCGTCTTTTGAGGCCACGTGGCGCCGTCGATATCGGCCGCCTCGTAAAGCTCCGCCGGCACGTCTTGCAGCTTCGCAAGATAAATGACGGCCATCTGCCCGACGCCCCAGAGCGACATCATGATCAACGCCCACAGCGCCCACGGCGGCGCAAACGGCACGCCCGACGGAAGCGGCGTGCCATCGGAAAGCCATCCCGGCGAATGCAGCTTCTTCATGTCGACCGGCAGCAGATAGCACAGCGCAACGTTGACGACGGCAATGCCGGCCAGCGCCATCACCACGACCGCGATATTTTTCACAACAGCGTGCAGCTTCGGACGGCTTCGGAGCGCGATGGGAGCAAGCAGGCCGAACGCAGCCAGGCACGCCAACGCCGCCGCCCACGGCCTCAGGAAGCCGGCGCCTGCCGGCGCGGCGGAAAGATCGAAGAAGAGATTCGTCCAGGCGTCGATCACGCCCAGCACCGCGCCCAGCGCCCAGTTGAGCAGGCCGAACTCCGGATTGAACATCCACATCCACAGCAGCGCAACCACCACGGTCGGCACGAGG
>JABMSA010000023.1 GCA_013202185.1 Planctomycetota bacterium | reverse complement strand
TTGTTAGATCAAGCGCCGTCACACCCACGCGCAGCCCGTAAGGGCGACATAATGATAGCCCACGGCATGAGCCGTGGGAACACATTCCTGGGCTGAGGGCGGCATTGCCCGCGATGGTTTTGGATGGTATGAAACGATGGCTCATCGGCGAACGACAATGTGTTTTCCGCCGGAAAAAGCACTGTGCGAGGCCGTTGCGAGGCGGCTGCGCGACGGTTGCTCGATCGGATTCGGTACGGAATCCTGCATAATAATGCACGATCCTGCATCTTTGGGCTGTGGTTCCCATTGTCTCCGTGGAGAAGGCGAAAATCCTGCATCTTGCCTGTCCGCCGGATAAGTTGGGGCTGCTCTGCGAGCAGCTTGGCTTCCGCTCGGCAGGCTGCGCGAGGCGGGGGGTAGGTGGTGGGGCAATGATTTACGGAGCAGTTTTATACGCGGGAATACTAATGGCGTATAAAAGGCCGCTTGGGGCGGCCGGAAGCTGACGGATGTCAAGGGCACATTTCGGAAACGCGCGTCCCGATCAAGTTCTCCTTGATACAGCCTGCAGGGCTTCTCGGGATCTGAACGAAATCGTCCTCGTCGATTCGGAGGAAGGCGAGGAGTAGACTGCGCTGATGCCTTCCCGGCCCGGCTTGTTTCTTTCGGCTTGATTACCGGAGCTTGCGCCCTTCGTCAAGCATGATGAGATAGTTTCTGACTGGTATGTAGTTGGCGATGGTGTTGCCTGAGCCCAGGCAGAATCCCCCGCCCGGCTGGCAAGCCTCGACGACCTCCCGCACGCGGCTCCTTATCTGGCTCTCGGTGCCCCGGCACAGCAGGTCGACGTCGACTCCGCCGATGATCGCGATGCGGTCGCCGTAGCGCTCCTTGGCCTGGGGCAGCGTCTCGATGACGTCCTCGAAGGAGTGCTTGCCGTCGAGCTTCACTTCTTCGATGAGCGCTTCCATGATCTCAGAGAGGTTTCCGCATGAGTGCAGCATGTAGATCTTGCCCTGATCGTGGGCGAGCCGGGCCATCTTCTTGTGCCAGGGCAGCGATTTCTGCTCGAGCACGTCCGGCTGGATCATGGTGCCGGTCTTGAAGCCCATGTCGTCACCGCCGAAAAGGATATCCACGCGCGGCATCTGGGCGAGGATCCTGGCTCCCTCGTAGAAGATGCCGCCGACCTTCTCGAACATCGCATCGACGAAGTCCGGCTGATCGAAGATGGCCAGGCACAGCGTTTCGTAGCCCATCAGCCAGGTGACGTTTTCGAAGACCGAATGACTCCCCGAGCAGATGCACATGTCGTCGGGGAGGTTCAGGGCGTACCACTCCAGGGCATCAGTGCGGAACTTCGAGGGGTCAGGCCAGGGATACTTCTCGAAGTCTTCCCAACTGCCGACGGGGCCCCTGCCAAGCTCCATCCAGTTTCGCTCCGGGCGCTTCTGGGTGCCGTGGGTGGTGTCGTCTACCTGATGGAAAGTGTAGTCGAACTGCAGGCCCTCGAGCCCCGCGCACACGGCGTCGTACCCGAGAAAGCGCTGGACCGCTATCTCGCGCTTCTGGCTGGCGCGCGGATCATCCGGGTCGATCTCGGCGCCGATCCCGTAGATGCGGCAGACCTCGCTCTTGATCTCTTCGTCCTCGAACAACTCCATGACGAACACGCGCTCGGGCGTCCCTTTCCGCAAGAGGTTTGCCTTTAGCCCCTCGGCATCGGGCGTCGCAGGTTGCTTCAACAGATTTTCGCAGTCGTTCATAGCTGGCGTCTCCTTTTCGTTTTCACCGCCTATGATCACCATCCTGCCCCCGCTCTTTATACCACTTGGAGAGTTGGGATTCAAGGCCATTTCTGCAATCGATCGCCGGTCCGCCGCGCGTGGAGAGGTTGCAAAAAAACATCGCAAAATTGCGTTGATTTTTCATCGCAATAATGTTATAATAAAGGTAGAGGAGCGAGAAGAGGATTATATATGGCCGCCACAGAGGTGGTGTTTTTTGCTGATGGCAGCGGAAAGGTTCCGCTGTTGGGCTGGCTTGATGGCTTGCCGAAAAAGGTGCAAGACAAGTTCATTGTGCGTATCGGTCGCCTCGAAGAGTGCGGTCATGAGCTCAGACGCCCCGAAGCGGATAAACTGAGGGATGGAGTGTATGAACTGCGTGTGAGGCACAAACACGTAAACTACCGTTTACTGTATTTCTTTCACGAAAGAAGGGCTGTCTTAGCCCATGGGATAGTGAAGGAGGGGAAAGTGCCTGACAGGGAGATCGATCAGGCGTTACGTCGACGCATTAGATTCGAGCTTCATCCCGAAACTCACACATACCGGGAGTAAATAGAGATGGCTGGGAAAAAGAAGATAACCAGTGCAAGTGAAGTCCTCCGCCGGCGCTATATAGGGGACGATCCTGAACGGAAGGCCTCGATCGAGGCTGAGCGCGTGAACGCCCACGTTGCGCGCATGATCTACGATCTACGGGGCGATGCCGGCCTTAGTCAGAAGGAACTGGCGGAGCTGATTGGGACTACTCAGTCGGTCATCAGTCGACTGGAGAGCGCGGACTACGAGGGACATTCACTTTCGATGCTCAATCGCATCGCGAAGGCGCTCAATAAGAAACTGACAGTTGTAATGGCCGCCGAAGATCCAAGGGCAGCAGAGCTCTGCTACGCATTCCAGGTAGCCGTGAGAAACCTCCGAAAGGCCGAGGGATTGACGGCCGCGGAATTGGCCAAGCGCACAGGCGTTGATCAAGATGAGATAATGGCCATGGAACGGAGCACCGGATACCGGCCTACCCCCCTTGCCTTGCACAAACTGAGTCGATTCTACGACATACCAGAACGGCGCTTGGCTGCCCTGGCCGGCGCTTTCCGTGAACCGCCCTCAGACATCGTTGAGTCGGCGTCTCGCTTTGCGGCACAGTCGGAGTCATTCGCGAAGCTCACGAAACAGGAAAAGAAGGTGTTGGACGAGTTTGTGAAGCTATTGAAGTCAAAGGAATAAGGAACGGGAAAGAGAGCTATGGACGACAGTACACGATCTGAGATAGAAGAGGTCACGTGGGATACACTGCGGGAAGCCGGAATAAAGGAACCACCCGTTCAAGTAGAGGAGCTCATGGGATTCTTGCGATTACATCGTGACTTCTACTGTCATGCTTCAGACGGAATTGGACTTTTCCCCGGTTTGTGTTAGTATTTAACTGACCAAGGAGAAAAGGCCCATGACAAAACCACGCCGTCGCTTCCCGCCTGATGACCTGCCCCGCTCTTTATACCACTTCGAGAGTCAGGATTCAAGCCCAATCTCTCCAATCAATCCCCGACACCGCAAGCCCCGTTGCACAGGCGTTCCCACAGGGTCACCCTCGAGGTACCCGCATGCTTGCACTACGTCTGCCTTCATCCACAGAGCCCACACGATCAGCAGACTTCGACGTCGACGGTGTTCTCCGCGCGACACGCGTCGATTGGCAACAGGTTGCCTTCAACGGTTTTGCCATTGAGCTTCAAGGAACGAACTCCCTTGCCGACGGGCCCGCGTTTCATATGGATGCTGAAGCGCTTGCCTCGGAAGGTGCGCTGAACCGTGACTTCGGGCATGACTTCAGGAAGGCACGGATCGATGCGCAAGCCGTCGTATTCGGGCTGAATTCCCAAGAGGTACTGCGTGGCCGACACGTAGGCCCACGAAGCCGTACCCGAAAGCCACGGAAGGCGCGAGGCGCCGAAACGGCGGCTGTACTTGCTGTGCGTCGACTGGCAGTGCACGTAGGGCTCGATACCCCGTACTTCGGCGCGAGTGTTGTAGGCCGCCGGCATGAATGCCCGGTAGTGCTTGTAGGCCAGGTCGCCCCGGCCCAGAAGAGTCTCGGCCATGACGGCCCACCCCTGGGTATGGCAGAAGATGCCCGCGTTCTCCTTGTGCCCCTTGTTGATGATCTTGGCGCCTATGGGCACGTCGCTGTCGCCCTCTACCGCTGGATCAAAGATCATGATGCCGTGGGGCGTGGCGAGATGTTCGTTGACCGAGTTCATGGCTGTGCGCGCCTGCTCGTCGGTGGCGGCTCCGCTGATCACGGCCCAGGATTGGGCATTGAGGAAGATCCTGCCCTCCCGATTGTGTTTGCCTCCCAGGATCGTGCCGTCGGGATACGTGCTGCGGAGGAACCACTCCCCATCCCAGGCAAAGGCCTGTATCTTCTGATCCAAATCGTCTCGCTCGGATCGCGCCCACCGGGCCTCTTCTTCCCGGCCCAAACGCTGACAGATGTCCGCATATACGTCAAGAGCATAGCGGGCCTGGAACGTGATAAAGAGGCTCTCTTCCTGCCGGCCGATGCAGTCGTTCCAGTCAGCACGCATGCCGCCGAGCAGCCCGTGTCGACCGCGCTCGGCGAGATTGAACTCGAGGGCCCGCTTGAGGTGGCCCAGCACTGTATCCTCGCCCTGATCCGCATAGGGCAGGACCTTGTCATAGAAGGCCATGTCGCCCGTTTCCTTGACATATGCGGGCACGGTGAAGAAGTGCCACAGGCAGTCGTCGGCGCGGTATTCGTCCGGCCCGGGCAATGGCTCCTCGCCGGGCTTGTGCTCGAAGGTCTTCACCACGGCCATGGCGCCGCCGGTGGAGTATTGACCGGTGAGCATGAGTTCGAGGCGCCGGCCGGCCTCTTGAGGAATCGCAGGCATTACGGCCAGCAGATCCTGCACCGTGTCGCGATAGCCCAGGCCGTTGCGCAATCCCTGGTACACCAGGCTTGCCGAGCGAGACCACGCATAAGTTATCAGGCAGTTGTAGGGATTCCACACATTGACCATGCTGTTGAATTCATCGTCGGGAGTCCGGGTGCTCAGCACGCCGATCCGGCTGTGCCAGTAATCCTTGACCTTGGCGAGTTCCTCCCCGGCTTTCGCCATCGTGCCGAACTCCTCGACCGCTGCCGCGCCCTCAACGCCTCCCCGATCCAGGCCGAGCATGATCACCAGGGGCACACTCTCACCAGGCGCGAGATCCACATCCACCTGAAAGGTCCCGCAGCCGTTGTCACCGTCGGCCAGCGATCCGGTGCACCGGCCCTGTTCAACGACCAGTGGATTGTGGTAGCCGCGATACGGCCCGAGAAATGCTTCCCGGTCAGTGTCGAATCCGGCCACGGCGGCGCCCTGGAGTGTGAACCACGTGCGCAGGGGGGCAGTACGGCCAACGCGCTGCGTGGTGATGTTGTTGAGCAGCACCTGTTCGATCATGTTGCCGGCCGCCTCACTGCGAATGGCGTGCTGGCTGAACTGGAGATCATTGAGGTCGCCCACGATGTGCCACTCGCTGGTGAACTCCACATACGTGAAAACCGAGAGCCGTCGGGGCGTGTCGGTCTGGTTGGTGATGGTGCAGAGCCAGTACTCGAAGAGCTGGCCCAGGGGCACGAAGTAGGTGCACTCGGAGCGGACGCCGCTGTACTCGCTCTCGATGATCGTGTAGGCCGTGCCGTGGCGGCAGATCGACTTGTACGCATCCAGGGGCTTGCCGACGGGCTGCCACGACGCAGACCAGTAGTCGCCGGTGTCTCGGTCACGGATGTAGAAGTAGCGCCCCGGCTGATCCATGGGGATGTTGTTGCCACGGAATCGGATGAAGCGCGCCTCGTAGGCCGAGCGGAAGAAAGAGTAACCGCCTGCATTATTCGTGATGATAGCCCCGTACTCGGTGGAGCCCAGGTAGTTGGTCCAGCTTCGCGGCGTGTCGGGCCGCTCGATCACATACTCCCGGTTCGCATCGTCAAAGTATCCGTATTGCATGCGTGTCTTCCTCAGAGTGGTCAGGTTTTATCCACAACGGCTTGGGCTGCTCGGCCAGGTGAGCATGGCAGCGTCTTTCTGCTGCAACTGGCGCGCCTCATTCGTGGTGCTCCGGGTGATCCGTTGTGGGGGTGTGATCGTGGTAAACGCCGGCTCGGTGCATACGGTTGTGCAACTTGCGGTGGGCTGAGGTGAGGACCAGTCGCATTCGCTTGTAGGCTTTTGTCTCGGCGCGGGTGCCGACGGTGTCGAGGTAGGCGAGCGCTCCTTCGATCTGATCGAGAATCGTCATGGCGTCGGCGGCGCTGTAAAACTCGGTGCCGGCCACGTCGATCATCACCGGCGATGAATGGGCGGCGATCATCTCGGGCTTGTCGGCGTAATGCCCGCGCACGAGCAGCGCCAGCCAGGTGGATTTGTCCACCTTCACCGAGAAGTGCCCCTGGTCGCTTTCGCGGTCAACGGCTCGGCCGTCGATTACCTCCCCGTTGGCTACGAGTTCCACGGATGTCATCGGGACGGTGACGCTGCCGACTTTCCAGGTGACGTCTACGGTGCCGCCACGGCGCGACATTGCTATGCGCGAGCCCATCGGCCGGCCGTCCACCTCGAGCTCGAGCAGCGGCCCGTAGGTGACGAATGTCTCGGCCCGGCGGATGGCTTCTTTCCAGGCATCATAGGTGAACTTGCGCTGCCGTGCGATGCGGGCGTACGTGCGGACGGCCCCCACGGCGGTAGTGGCCGACATCTTGTCGGTGCCGCCCACTGCGGCTACGAGGTATCCGTTGTTGAGATAGCGGTACCAGTCGGACAATGAATATGGATCGATGCCGGCGTAGAGATTTCCCCACGACGTCATCTCGATGGCGTCGGCGTCGCCGTGGACGATGGTGGCGGCGTGCTCCATGCGCGGATTCGGGAAATGCGGCACGACCACCACGCCGTCCTGCCGGCGGCATTGCCGCGCCCACTCGGTTAGCAGCACCTCGATGGGATCGCCCAGCGCCGACTCGTCGGGCCCGCCGCTGCAGAATGGCGTGATCGCGGGGCCGTTGTATCCGAGCAGCGAGATATGGCCCATGATGTGCTGGCGGTTCTCGCTGCCGACGCGCAGGAGGTATTCGCCGTCGCCGCCGGCCTCGACTGAGCCGTGCGTTGTCTTGCCGTCGAGGTCGCCCGTGTTGGTCATCAGCTCACCCCACTGGCTGGCCAGGAGGTTGACAACGTTCACGCCCTCGCCCGAGCCCTCGAGCAGGCCGGTCGACGGCGAGAGAAAGTGCACGTGCGTGTCGGCGCTCACCCAGTTTCGCTCGCGCCACGGCAGCACCCTATCGAGTTCGATGGTGATCTCGTTTGTCGCCCGCGTAACCCGCACGACCTTCCGTACGGGGCGGATCTCGAACCCCTTGGATATCTCGATATGGACCTTGCCAAGTGGCAGTTTCAAGCGCGTCTCGCCCGGGATGTAGGTGCAGAAGTGAATGCCATGGTGTGCGAAATCGGTGCTGTAATCCTCGAACCATCGGGGATTGACTTCGCGGTGGCGGTCCATCGGCGCAAGGTATTCGCCTGCCGCGCCATGCACGTGAAGCTTTACCGGCACCGGCTTGGGCGATCCCTTTTCGACTACGCGCAGCGTCACCTGCTGCGCAGCCGGCGCCACCATCCGCAGAGCGCCCGCCTTGCCCTTTTCCTCGAGCCGCGCCGCAGGCACAATCCTGCCGCCTGGCAAGTAAAGCCGCGCGTCGGGGTGGCACGTGTACTCGATGAGCACCTCTCGCGAGGAGACCGTGGGCAGGGCGTTGTTGTAGCCCTTTGCCCAAATGTCGTCCGGGTAAAGCGGCCTCGAGATGGCGGAAATGACGGTGCCCATGTCGATTCGTATTTGTGACAAACGTCCGTGATCGTCCCGCGCCGGATCGAATTCCTCGCCGCGCGGAAGGGTCAGGGTCGCCTTTCGCCTGGCGCGCCAGCGAAGCGGGCATTCCGACGCCAGCCCAAACGTAATCCCTGCAATGAGCACCCCGCCGCTCACCGGCTCGAACCGCACCTCGACCAGCGGCTTGCGGGGGTTGGGGTTCTCCCACGCCCACAGCCAGTAGCCGGTAGCGGTGTCGTCGTTGGCTCGGGTACGGCCCTGTGCCCATCCCCATTGGCCGCTGGGCAGGTCGGCCGCCCGGATGGCCATCGGCTTGCCGGAGGCAACGGCCTGGACGCAGTTCTCGCCCCACATTCTTTGAGGGGTACCAATGTGATGGCGTCGGCGGATGGCGACGCGCTCTTCGCTGCCGTCGGCGTAGACCAGCACGTAGTCGGCCGCGTGCTCGCCCAGCATGCCCGCACCGCGCGAACTGCGGATGAAACCCTTCGCATCGCGGTCAAGCTCGCGAGCGTCGGATACGTGCGCGAAGACCAGCCACTGCGCCCTGACGGACGGCAGCTTCCTCGCGACAGGCTTTTGGCCCTCGCAAACGACAACCGGCCGGGCGCCGATCTTGAACGGCAATCCCCAGAACACGCAGTCGCCCCGTGGCGCATGTTGAGTGGCTTGGGCCAACCGATCCGACAGGCCCGAAGTCTCGAGGCCCGTCCACGAGGCATTGCCGCGCAGCGATAGAGGCTTGAAATCCGGATTGCAGCAATCGTTGGCAAAATCAGGCATGTCGAACTCCTTTCAATGAAACATCCCTCCCGAATTTTATCGCCTGCCGCCGAATAGTTCAAGCGGATTCTTTCGACGAAGCATGTGGGGCGTTCGTGACTACGCATGTGTGTCGAGCGTCGTCCTGGTCGTAGTCGAAAGTGTTGCAGGTCGCGTTGTGGGAGGAGTGGCGGAATTGGTGGTGCACAGGTGTGCTCGCAGTATCGGCGCCCGCAAGCTTTCCTCCCTCGTCGGCGCCCACCCTTTACGCTTGACATCGATCCTCCTACCTGCTATCATTTTCTTATCTGCAAAGAGCCGGGCGCCCGGGAGGGCGCGCACCAGGACAAAAGCATATGCCGTTCATCATCTGCTCGGTTGCGGCGGTTGTCGGAATCGGGATCTTCTTCTACGGTTTCAACAGGATGCACCGCTACCGGATGATCCAGGATACGCCGACGTCGAAGGTCAGGTCGATTGCCATGGGGCTCGTCGAGATCTATGCCAGGGCCGTGCCCGAGAGGTGCATGCAAACCGCCTACTCGTCGATTGATTGCGTGTACTACAAATACGTGATCAAGGAATACCGCAGGCACGGCTCGGGCAAGCATACATCCTACCGGTGGGATCGGCTGGAAAGCGACGAGATGCTGATCCCCTTCTTTGCGGCGGATGAAACCGGGCAGGTCTATGTGGATCCGACGGGCGCCGAGTTCAACCTGCGGGTCAAGAAGCTTTACCTCCAGAAGGCAGGGCTGGGCTCGCTGCTCAGCCTGATTCTGCCCGGCAGGAGAACGGAAGACTCGGAGCTGATCGAGCTTGACCCGGAGGAGAGCGGCTTCTTCCGCATGTACAGCGTGGGCGACCGAAAGTATTTCGAGTATTTCATCGAGCCCGACGAGCAGATGTACGTGCTCGGCACCGCCGCCAACAGCCCGAGTGCGCCGGATAACGTTCTTATTCGGAAGGGGCAGAATCGACCGACGTTCATCATCTCGGATCGCAGCGAAAAGGAGCTGATAGGAAAGCTCCGCGCACAGATGCTCGGAAGCTTTGCGGTCGGCGGAGGCGCCATTGTTGTAGCGGTTATCTTCTTTCTCAAGGCATTGTAATGAAGGGATGAAGAAATGGATCCGATCACAATTGTTGTGGCTGTGGTAGTGGTGCTGGTGGGAGTAATCCTCGTCGGATACTTCGTTTCGATCTACAACAGCCTCGTAAGGCTGAAACACAACATAGAAAAGGCCTGGAGCAACATCGACGTGCTCCTGAAGCAGCGGCACGACGAGCTGACCAAGCTGCTGGAAACCGTCAAGGGATACATGGCCTACGAGAAGGACGTCCTCACGCAGGTCACGAAAGCAAGGACGGATTTCCTCAATGCCGGAACTGTCGGGGAGAAGGCAAAGGCCGACGGCATGATGACGGCCGCGCTCAAGACGCTATTCGCCGTGGCCGAGAACTACCCCGACCTCAAGGCCAACGAGAGCTTCCTGCAATTCCAAAACAGAATCAGCGGAATAGAAGGGCAGATCAGCGACAGGCGAGAGTTTTACAATGACTCCGTCAACATCTTCAACATAAGGATAGAGCAGATACCCTAAGTCTTCGTGGCCCGGTTCCTCAACTACCAATCGAAGGAACTGTTCGTGGTGGCCGAGTCGGACCGGCAGGACGTGGAAGTGCGGTTCTGACGCCGCCGGCCGCGTAGTTCTTTGTGGGCGCCGATCGCGGCGGGCCGCGCGGGGCGACATGTCTGACAACGAGGTTACTGAATGGAATATGTTGCTCTGAGCATCGTGGGCCTGCTGGCGGGTGTGCTGGGCGGGCTGCTGGGGAT
>JABMSA010000290.1 GCA_013202185.1 Planctomycetota bacterium | reverse complement strand
CTCGAGAAGGCTGCCGCCGATCCCGCCGAGAATGTGAGCCGGGCCGCCAGGGAGGCGCTGGACGAGCTGTAGGCCGGCGGGCCGCGACCACGCGTCAAGTTCTAACGCGTGCCCCCACAACCCTTGCCCTTTATCCGTAGCTCCGCAATTGTCACACTATCAGCGTGGCGTCGCCGAAACTGTAGAATCGGTAGCCGCGCTCCTTGGCCTCTTCGTAGGCGGCGAGGATCGGCTCGCGGCCGGCAAACGCAAAGACCAGCGCCAGCAGCGATGATCTCGGCAGGTGGAAGTTTGTTTGCAGGGCGCCGACCCATTTGAACTCGAACGGCGGAAGGATGAAGAGCCCCGTTGAGCCCTTGAGCTGCCATCGACCGGGTTCCATTCGTGCGAGGGTCTCGAGCGTTCGGCAGGCCGTGGTTCCGACGCTCACGATCCTCCGCCCCTGGGCTTTCGCTTCGAGAATCCTCTCGGGCAGGCCGGCAGGCACCTCGTAGAACTCCGGCTCGAGCCGGTGGTCTTCCACTGTTTCGGTCTTGACCGGCTTGAATGTGCCCGGCCCAACGTGCAGCGTGAGTACCTCGAGCGTCACGCCCCTGGCCTTGAGCGCCTCGAGCAATTCGGGCGTGAAGTGCAGCCCGGCGGTCGGCGCGGCTATGGCGCCCGGGTTCGCGGCGTAGACGGTCTGGTAGCGGTCGATGTCTTCAGCTTGGAAGTCGTCGGCGAATGCGCTGCGCTTGATATAGGGCGGCAGCGGCGCCCTGCCGCACTCGTTGAGCTTTTCGTGGAGGTGCTCGGGATCATCAAACTCGATCAGCGGAAGACCGTTCTCGGCCCGCCCGCGAAAGGTCGCCCTGATCGCGCCCTCTTCAAACGTCAGCAGCTCGCCGTCGGTCAGGTATCGGGTTGACATAAGCATCGTTTCCCACAGGCCGGTGCGGACCTCGCGCACGAGCAGTATGTCGACCTTCCCGCCGGTCCGCTGTCGCCCGATGAGTTTTGCGGGCAATACGCGAGTGTTGTTGAGCACGAGCACGTCGCCGTGGCGCAGGTGCGTTGTGATGTCATGAAAGCGGCCGTGGCTGATCGCCCCCGTGGCGCGATCGAGCACTAGCAGGCGCGATTCGTCGCGCTTTTGGGCCGGATGCTGCGCTATGAATTCGCGGGGGAGGTCGAAATCCAACTCGGATGTGAGCACGGTAAGAAGCCGCCTTTCGGTAAAAGTACATTCTATACCGAAAGGCGGCTGGATTGAAGAACAAAGCGTGAGTTGACGAAGCGGAAGCTATGTGTGCGGGGCACGCCGTGCGCGGACGCCGGGCTCTTGCCGGCCTGTTCCGGTTACCTGGAGGCTGCGGCGATGCTCTTCGACTTCTTGAGCGTGTGCTCGGAAATCGTGCTTCTGCATTCCGGGCAGTTGTAGAGCTTTATGCTTTTGGCGTTTCCGAACTTCTGGACGGCGTAAAACTTTGCGTTGGCGTGCGAACACGTAAACTTGCCCACGGCGATTCTCCCATTTATAATCAAACACGACAACGGCCCTTGTTGCAACAATCGTGCCGTTGCCTGCACAGCATCACCTGCAGTGCCTACATACAGTAGTGTCGGCCGATGTTTTAACAAAATCGCGCAAATCTTCGGCATGCTTGGGGGTTGAGAAATTTGCACCGTCATGCAGGAGAATCCGCCACGGTTGAGTTGGGAACCTGCCAAACACTGTCGAGCCTTCACGAGCAGAAACAACTTGATTATCACGGGCATATCTGGTTCAATTATGCTGGTAAATGTAAGGTCGATCATCGATCCAGACATCCGGAGCACACACAGTTGGAATTGCCGGACAAGCACGGTCACTTCGGGCAATACGGCGGAATGTACATCCCCGAGGTGCTCTTCGCCGCCCTCCAGGAGCTGGATGCCTGCTATGCTGAAGCGCGCAAGGATGATGCGTTCCGGGCGGAGCTCAGCTCGCTGCTGCGCAATTATGTCGGCAGGCCCACCCCCCTCTACCATGCCAGGCGGCTCAGCGCGCGCTACAAGGCAAAGATCTACCTCAAACGCGAGGATCTGGCCCATACCGGCGCCCACAAGATCAACAACACCATCGGCCAGGTGCTGCTGGCAAACCGCATGGGCAAAAAGCGCATCATCGCCGAAACCGGCGCCGG
>JABMSA010000289.1 GCA_013202185.1 Planctomycetota bacterium | reverse complement strand
GTATCGGACGATAGTTTGCGGTGTAGAGAGATTTGCCTCTAACCTCTCATGTAAACATTGCGCCCCCCCCGGAAGCCCGCCACCAGAAAAACGTGGGAGCGAGAAATCCGCGCGCCCGACCTGCCGGCAATTCCACCACGAAACGTTTACACACCCTCCTGCCGTACCGGCGTTGAAAACTCCTTTTCTTACGGCGGCGCTTTGCTATAATAACGTTTTGCCGGAGGCCGCAAGAACGTTGCTTGGCTGTGCCTGAAACTGCTCCTACAAACAGCAACAGGAGTATTCCATGATCGAGCTTAAGAAGATACTGGTGCCGACGGATTTCTCGGATTTTTCACATCTCGCCCTCCATTACGGCATTTCGTTTTGCCGTGAATACGGTGCGGAAATGATCTTCCTGCACGTGATCGAGGACCCCTTTTATCCGTCCACCGGCGGCAGCTTCGGTTTCGATATGGCCGGTTTTTTCGAGAAGATGGAAGAGGAATCGCGCAAGAAGATGGACGAGCTGCTCACGCCGGAATTGAGGGAAGGGGTGTCCGTTCAACTCATGATCAGTCGCGGCGCGCCGTTTCTCGAGATCATACGCGTGGCAAAGGAGCAGGCAATCGATATGATCGTGCTGGCAACTCACGGCCGCACCGGCCTGGCGCACGTGCTGATGGGAAGCGTGACCGAGAAGGTCGTACGCAAGGCGCCATGCCCGGTGCTCGTCGTGCGAAAAGCACAGCACGAGTTCATCATGCCGTAGCCTCATATCCGGCAGTTTTTTTGTTCTTCCGCATCCATTGTGGGCTGCAATCTTCACGAGGCAGCGGCAGATCGGATCGACGACGATTCAGCATTCACCCACACTCGAACCGGAAGATTCGTTTTTTTTCGCTGCAAGAACGGGAAGCCGATGGAACCGGAGCAAGCCCTCAAGGAAATCGAGAGCGGCAAGATAAGGCCGACGTACCTGCTGCACGGCGATGAATACTTCCACGTGCTGGCGATTGTCACCGCGCTCAAGCAACGTGTGATCCAGGGGGCCGACGGCGGGATGTCGCTCAGCGAATACGGCGGCGACGTCGGGCTCGCACAGGTTCTCGACGACCTCCGCACGATGACTTTTTTCGGGGGCACGCGCCTTGTGATCGTGAACAATGCCGACTCGTTCGTCGCCGACAACAAGGATGCCCTCGGCCGCTATGCAAAGTCGCCCTCCAACACAGGCTGCCTCGTGCTCGTATGCAGCAAGAAGCCCGACGCCCGATGGGCGCTTGTAAAAGCCGTGCAGCAAAACGGCGCGTTCGTGCCTTGCATCACGCCAAAGCCATGGAAACTGATCGCGTGGGTCAGAACACGCGCAACGGTCCTGGGCAAGAGCATCGGGCAGTCGGCCGCGCGCCTGCTAACCGACATTGTCGGCGCCGACCTCGCCCAGCTCGATTCGCACCTGCAGATGCTGGTGACCTATGTGGGCAAGCGAAGGGCAATCACCGACGCCGACGTAGCCGCTACAGTCCAAGACGAAAAGACGGTGGAGGTGTGGGATCTGATGGACGGCATCGCCGGCAAGAACGGCAAGATGGCGCTCGAGGCGCTGGATCGATTGCTCCCAAAGGTCGGCATGGAAGCGCCGCGACTGGCCCTCATCGGCAGAACGCTCCTGCGGCTGTGCAGCGTCAAGAAAATGATGGAGCGTTACGACAGCGATGCCAGGGTGGTCCAAGCCTTGAACATGCATCCTTACGCCGCGAAAAAGAACATCGAGCAGGCGCGAAAATTTACCAACGAAGAACTGACGTTCGGCGTTCGCAAGGCGCTCGAGGCGGACATTCTCATCAAGAACGGTCGCATGAAGCCGCGCCTTGCAGTGGAGAAGCTGATAGTCGAGCTGTGCAAGTAAACCTTCAATGACTCAAACCCGCAAGACAGCCGTTCACTTCGGCGCCGGAAACATAGGACGCGGCTTCCTTGGCCAGCTCTACAGCCAATCGGGTTGGGAAACCGTATTCGTCGACATCCAAACCGACGTGATAGATGCACTCAACGAGCGGCGCGCCTACCGGATCGAGATACTCGGCGATGAAAGCTACTTCGTAGACGTGTCGAACGTGCGCGCGGTCGACGGCCGCAACGTCGACGCGGTCGCGGCGGAAATCGCCCGGGCAGGCCTCATCGGCACGTCGGTAGGCGGGGCGGCTCTCAAGCTCATAGCTCCTGCCATAGCCGCCGGGCTTGGCAGGCGAGCCGAAATCGGCGCCGGGCCGGTGAGCATCCTCATCTGCGAAAACCTCCTCGAGGCCGCAAACGTGCTCAGAGGCCTGATTCTCGAATACGCCGACGCCGCCTGCCGACGCTACATCGAAGATAACGTCGGCTTCGCCGAAACGGTGGTAAGCCGGATGGTTCCGTTCGTGCCGGAGGCCGGGCGCGCCGCCGATCCACTTTACATCGGCGTGGAAGCCTACGCAATTCTGCCGGTGGACAAGCGCGGGTTCCCGGGTCAGCCTCCCGACATCAAGGGTCTCGAGTTTCACGACAACCTCGAGGCATACGAGGAGCGCAAGCTCTTCACCCACAACTGCGGCCATGCGCTCTGCGCGTACTTCGGCTGGGAAAAAGGCCTCGAGTACATCTGGCAGGCGGCAGGCGATCCTGATGTTCGACCCAGGGTGCTCAACGCCCTCAACGAAACCAGCGCGGCCCTGATAGCCAGGCACGGCTTCACGCCCCAACAGCAGCAGGCACACGTCGACGACCTGCTGGCGCGCTTTGCCAACCGCTCACTCGGCGATACCGTTGCCAGGGTCGGCCGCGATCCCATCAGGAAGCTCGGCCCGCGTGACCGCCTCATCGGTGCCGCGCGGCTCGTGCTCGATACCGGCGGACAGCCAACGCACCTTGCCGCGGGTATTCGCAGTGCGCTCCGGTTCAACAACCCCGACGATCCCGTATCTGTGCAGCTTGCCGCAATGCTCGAGGAACACGGCGTAGAGCACGCACTCCGAACCGTTTGCGGCCTCGACCCGAGCGAGAAACTATACGGCATGATACTGGCCGCGTCTTGAGCCGCCTGCACCGCACCCCTTCACCAACACCACAAGAACCACGTTGCCCGCTCGCCTGCAAGGCATTGTTTCATACCACACAAGAACGCTCGGCGGCCCTGCAATGCACAGGCACGTTTTCGGTTCTTCACAATCTCTGGCGAGTTAACGGCGAAGAACAGGGGTCCGTGTTTTGGGGGGGGCGGGCGTTTGCAAAACTACTTCGTGAACTTTGTCGTAAACTTCATCGCTGCCGGCAGCAAACATACTGCCGAGTTCGCGACAAAGTTCACGAGGTGGTTCAGGAAGCCACGTCAACAGTCCTGGTTGGCGATGCCCCGCGGCTTGACATCCTGTCACCAACACGATCACCCTACTCCCTCGACGGCCCATTGAGAGGGCGCAACACCAAGACTACGCCCAAAACGCCTTAAAACGGCCATTTGGGAGCCCCCCTCCCAACGCAAATGACAAGCGGCTTCGTAACTCCTTGCGAACC
>JABMSA010000288.1 GCA_013202185.1 Planctomycetota bacterium | reverse complement strand
CGGCGGTTGCCCAGGTGGTCGATGTCGTCTACCTGGCCTTGCCCTCGCCTGAGCAGCAGTATGTATTTGACTGCGTTGACGAGGTCTTCTTCGCGCAGCGCCATTTCGTTTTCGTCGATCTGCTGGTTGAATTTGCGATTGAGCCTGAAGCGGCCCACGCGGCCCAGGCGGTAGCGCTTGATGTCGAAAAACTTTTCGTTGAAGAGCTCCCGGGCCTTGTCGACCTGCGGAGGGTTGCCTGGCCGCAGCCTGCGATAGATGCGCAGCAGGGCGCTCTCGTGGCTGTCGGAGAGGTCCTCGCCGAGCGTGTTGACGATCAGCAGGTCTTCGCCTTCCCTGAGGAGCTCGATCTCCTTGATGCCGTGACTGATGAAAGCTTCGATGACCCCCTCGGTGAGGGGCCTGCCTGCCTCGAGGATCACCTCGCCGGTTTCGGTGTCTATGATATCGCTGACGACGATGCGGTTGGCTATCTTGTCGGCCGACCCCTTGGTGACCTTCATGTTTTCGGTTTCGTAAAAGAGGCGGAGCAGGTCGGCGTTGGACGAATGTTTTTCGGCCATGGCCCGCAGCAGCGTGGTGGCGGCGAATTTGCCGCTTTGATCTATGCGCACGTGCAGCGCATCTTTCTTGCTGACGGTGATCTCAAACCAGCTCCCGCGCTCGGGAATGATGCGGCACGCGTGCAGCCGCTTGCCGGTGGCGTGCATTTCCTGGCTGAAATCCACGCCGGGCGAGCGGTGAAGCTGTGTGACGATAACGCGCTCGGCGCCGTTGATGATGAACTCTCCCCCCCCGAGCATGATGGGCAGCTCGCCGAGGTATACGTCTTCCTCCACGGGGCCGGTGGGCTTGTCGAGCCGACAGATGATCTTGAGCGGCCGGCCGTAGGTGAGGCGCAGCCGGCGGCATTCTTCGGCGGTATAGCGCGGCCGGCCCAGCTCGTAGCGGAGGTACTCCAACGACATTGCGCCATCGTAGCTCTTGATGGGAAATGTTTCTCGAAGTATCAACTCGAGGCCGACGTCTTTCCGGCGGCCAGGCAGAAACTCGTCTTGAAGGAAGCGCTTGTACGAATCCCTCTGCAAGGCGGTGAGATTCGGCACCGGCAAGGCGTCGCCGACTCGACCGTAGTTCTTTATTTCCATAGCCTCTCCGACCGTACGCCTGGGCGGCTGCCGATGGGCCCGCCGGACGCGGATGTGTTCGCGCCCGGGCTCGCCGCCTCATGCCATGGCGACAGGCCCATGCCCCGTCGGGCGCGGGCCGCCGCTCGAAACAAAACATTAGTAAGCTTACTTGAGTTCGACTTCGGCTCCTGCGGCTTCGAGTTCTTCCTTGACTTTTTCGGCTTCTTCCTTGCTCACGCCTTCCTTTACGGTGCTGGGGAAGCTGTCTACGAGGGCCTTGGCCTCCTTGAGGCCCAGCGTGGTGTGAACTCGAACAGCCTTGATAACCTTGATCTTCTCGTTGCCGATGGCCTTGAGTATGACGTCGAAACTGGTTTGCTCTTCCTCTTCTTCAACTGGTGCGGCGCCGGCGGCCGGCGCGGCAGCTACCGGTGCAGCGGCCGATACGCCAAACTTCTCTTCGGCAGCTTTCACCAGTTGTGAAAGCTCGAGGACCGTCATCTCGGAAATCAGCTCGAGTGCCTCGACTACTTTACCGCCTTCTTCGGGTGCCATGCTTGATTCTCCTGTCGTAACCGGGCGAGGCCGCCTGCGGCCTCATTTGCCTTTGGATTTCGCCGCCGGCAATCGCTGTGCTAAAGGATGTGGGCGCCGACGAACTAACATTTGCAAACAACATGCTACTCTGCGGGCCCGCCTCCCAATGCCTCATCGGCGCCGCTTTCTTTCTGGGCGAGCTGATCGGCGATACGCACGAAGCTCTGGATAACTTCCTTGCACGCGCGGAGGAACGAACTGAGCGGGGCTGCAACGGCCCCGAGCGCTATCGCCTGCATAACGGGCATGGGCGGCAACGTGGCCAGCTCGGCTATGTCTGCCTGCTGTACACCTTTGCCGCCGACGATGCCTCCCTTAAACGTCAGCTTCTTCGACTTCTTGTCCCAGTCGGCAATGGCCCGAACTATGGGCGCGGGGTCCTCGCCGAACGCAAGGGCCACGGGGCCGTCGAAAAGGCCGACAAACTCGTCGTCGCAGCCGAGGTCGCGAAATGCGCGCGTTGCGATGCTGTTTTTGACAACCATCAAGCTGCCGTCTTCTTTTCGGATTTCCGTCCGCAGTTGGGTCATCTCCGTGGCGGTCACGCCGGAGAAGTTCACTACCACGCAGTGCTCCACGTTTTCAAACCGCAATCGCAGTTCATCGAGCATGTAGGTTTTCAGCTTACTGGGCATCTCTTGCTCCAAGAGTTGATCATCGAAAGCGGGCGTGCGGCCCCCGCGAGGAGCCTACTGCATTGCCAGCTTCAGGCCGGGCCCCATGGTTGTGGCCAGAACGGTTTTGAGTAGGAACCTGCCTTTCGCGGCGGGCGGCTTCGTGGCCGTTATGTGGCCGACAAACGCTTCGATGTTTTCCTTGAGGGCTTGCTTGTCGAACGATTTTTTCCCGACGGGCGCGTGCAGGTTGCCCGAGCCGTCTGCGCGGTATTCGATCTTGCCGGCCTTGAACTCGCCGACGGCGGTGCCGATGTCGTCGGTTACCGTGCCTGATTTGGGCGAGGGCATTTTGCCCTGCGGGCCGAGCACCCGGCCCAGGCGGCTGACAATGCGCATCATGTCGGGCGTGGCCAGCACCATGTCGAAGTCCATCCAGCCGTCTTGTATCCGCTTGGCGAGGTCTTCGTCTCCGACTTCGTCGGCGCCGGCGTCTCTGGCGGCCTGGGCGTTCTCACCCTGGGCAAAGGCTATGAGCTTCACCGATTTGCCGATGCCGTTGGGCATGGATATGGTGCCGCGAACGTTCTGGTCGGGCTTGCGCACGTCGATGCCGAGCTTCATGTGTATTTCGACCGTTTCGTCAAACGCGGCGGGTTTCATGTTTTTTATGATGTCGAGTGCTTCATCGAGGTCGTAAGCCTTGTCGCGGTCGACGGCGGCTCTGAGTTGCTGGTATTGCTTGCTTCTTTTCATTATGGCGTTTCCTTGGTGGCCGGGGGTGCCGCGTGCTCACGGCAAATGCGCCCTCAGCCTTCGGTCACCGTGATGCCCATCGAGCGGGCGGTGCCGCATATCATTTGCATTGCCGCTTCCATCGATGAAGCGTTGAGATCTTTCATTTTCTTTTCTGCGATCTCGCGAACCTGGTCGGTTGTCACCTGCCCCACTTTTTCGGTGTGAGGCACGCCCGAGCCTTTTGCTATGCCGGCGGCCTGCTTGAGCAGCACCGAAGCCGGGGACGATTTGACTACGAAGCTGAAGGAGCGGTCGGCGTATACGCTTATGACAACGCCCACGATGGTGCCCTGCTGATTGCGGGTCTGATCGTTAAACTTCTTGCAAAACTCGCCCGGGCTTACGTTTCGCGGGCCCAACGCCACGCCTACAGGCGGCCCGGGGGTGGCCTGCCCTGCGGGGATCTGAAGCTTTACGGTGTCGACTATTTCTTTTGCCATACTCGAGTTCTCTTGTGTTCAACTCAGGTCAGATTCGCTCTGTCTGCCAGTATTCGAGGTCGACGGGCGTGGCTCGGCCGAAGATCGTAACAATCACGCGCACTACGCCTTTCTCCGGATATACCTCTTCGACCACGCCGTCGAAATTGAGGAACGGGCCCTCTTTGACGCGCACGTTGTCGCCGACGTCAAACTCGATCTTGGGAGCCGGTGCCGTTTCCTTGCTCTCGGCCTCCATCGTGATCTTCTGAACCTCTTCCTGGCTCATTGGGATAGGCTTGTTCGGATTCCCCAGGAAGTCGCCTACGCCGGGGGTGTCCTTAACCAGGAAGAGCGTTTGATCGTCGAGGTCTATTTCGATCATGAGGTAGCCCGGGTATATTTTTCGCTCGACGACGGTCCTTTCGCCTCCTTTGATTTCCGATACGCGCTCGGTGGGCGAGAGGATCACAGGCAGCTTCTCTTCCAGGCCCGCCGCGCGAGCCCGCCTGAGCAAGTTCTCTTTGATCTGGTCCTCGCGACCAGCCTGCACGCGCAAAACGTACCACTCAACGACCATTTTTCGCCACCCTCTCAGCTTGCACTCGGATACACTTGAATAAGGCGCGTAATGAACGCCAGGGCGTAGTCCACTATAACGAGGAATACACCCATAACAACAACAGTGCCTACCACAACCGCCGAAGACCCCTTCACTTCATCCTTGGGCGGCCAGGCTACCTTCTTGAGCTCGGCCTGTGTTTCGATAAGGAATTCAGACGTTCGCGCGTTGATGAGCGAGAGGTATATGCCACCGCCCGCCACGACCACAACCATGAAGGCACTTACCACCACAAATATCATGGCGGTTCCCTCCGAGCTGTAGACTTCGGCAATGCCAAACACCGCAATCGCGACCGCGGCCAGAGCGGCAATGGCACGAGCCCTGTTGCCCTGACCCTTCTTGTATATTTTCATCATCTACTTCCTGATGCAGCAAACTTGCCCGGCACGCGCTGTTGCCGGCCGGCTCTCACATCCCGAAAACTCTTTCCCGGATGCGTGATCTCTGGCAGGCCTGGAGGGATTCGAACCCCCAACATCCGGTTTTGGAGACCGGCGCTCTACCAGTTAGAGCTACAGGCCTGCGCCCGCCGCGAGGACGGTTATTTACGTCGCTCTACATGAAGGTTGTGCTTGCGGCAGAACCTGCAATATTTCTTCAACGCGAGCTTGGCTGCGCCGCCGCCTGTTCGGTGACTGGTGCGATAGTTGCGATGCGCGCACTTCTCGCATTCCATAAACACGTATTCACGGCCGGCTTTCTTGCCTTTTGCCATTGCTGTGTTCCTGCGCTCTCGAGCCGTTGCATTTACTCGAGTATCTTCGTAACCACGCCGGCCCCCACGGTGTGGCCGCCTTCGCGGATGGCGAAGCGCATGCCGTCTTCCATGGCAACCGGTATGATGAGCTCCACCTCGAATTGGGCGTTGTCGCCGGGCATTACCATCTCGGCACTGCCCATAAGGTTGATTATGCCCGTAACGTCGGTGGTCCTGATGTAGAATTGCGGCCGATAGCCGGAGAAGAACGGTGTGTGACGGCCGCCTTCTTCTTTTGTCAGTACGTATACTTCCGACTCGAATTTGGTGTGCGGGGTGATTGAGCCGGGCTTTGCGAGTACTTGCCCGCGCAGCAGGTCTTTCTTGTCGACGCCGCGAAGCAGCAGGCCCACGTTGTCGCCGGCCT
>JABMSA010000287.1 GCA_013202185.1 Planctomycetota bacterium | reverse complement strand
TTCTTTTTCGCCTGGAAAGAGAAACCCCAGGAAACCAGGATCACTTCACCGAGAGCTGGGTGTCTGGCGTCAGGAACAATCTGACAGGACATCTGACGTCGTGTCTTTTTGTGGACATGCGTCCAAGAAAGGCAACATGTTGCCTAAGTCTCTGATGCGCGGGCACTTAAGCACCGCGAATGACCGATCGCTCTGCACATCATGTCCATTCCTGTCATCATGGCCGGTACCTCAAGATACGAGCGATTTGATACTCCCTTCTTTTTTCTCGGCGTAAGCTCTTGATCAGCCGTCCTTTGCAGAACGGGCCGTGCGTTTCGGCACTATTTTCTCACACGTGTGGCACAGGATTTGCAAGGAATACCGATATTGATTCGTTCCAAGAAGAAAAGGAACGGGTCGCATGAGTAGCGAAGTTGTTTCGCTTGTGTCTTTATAGAGGATTATAGCAGGTAGTGGCTTGAGCTAAGGGGAATAATGATGATTAGAGCAAGATGGATCCTTGCCGGTTTGATTGTTTGTGTGTGGGCTGCAACCGCCGGCGCTTTGCCAATTTCGTACATTTCGGCTACTGCGGTACCAACGACCTTCTCGCCGATAGGCGGAGGTTACGGCAAGGGAAAACTCGAAATCAAGGGATCAACGCCCATTTTCGTCCATTATGAAGATACATCGCAAACGCAGAGTACGTTGTCGGGCCATATCAACATAACGACGTTCTTGAAGGAGGACCTCTCCGAAGATGGCATCGTTTACGGTCTCTTCCAGCAGGGCGCTGTGACTCTGACGGCTGCCGGCGGCGGCGGATTGCTCACGGGCTCGATCATCGGCTTGACGCTGCAGGAAACCTTCGATGATATGGGGATTTTGGCTGCATCGGGATTGTTCCGGGTTAGTAGCGGCAGCCTCATGGCTGACTTCGGCGAGGCCGGGAGCATCTATGAGATCTTGTTTCAGGTGCAGCCTTCTACGATGAGCGACTTCGCTTCACCATTCTCGGGGTTCGGCAACATAAGTGTTGCGCCAACAGAGGGGTCCGGCGGCTTGATCCCCGAGCCGCTGACTGTTTCGCTTCTGGCCATTGGCTTGGCTGGCTTGGCCCTTGCAAGGCGGAAGCGTCGATGACGTTGCCGCCGGCTATAGCCTGAACATCAGCCTGCACATATTAGCGCCGACTTGGGTTCGATCTGAGTCGGCGCTCTTTCTTTTTCGTCACCGCACCTCAGACCGCATAGGAAGCAGGAAGAGAAAGCGCTTGACGCGCGTGCTGGTTTGCCAATACTTATCATGTGCTATAGTCATTCTATGTTTGGCGTTGCCTTCCGGATGGCGTGTGCATTTGCCGTCGGACCCTGTGTGGTCGGGGCGGCCGCGCACGTCGTGCCGGACATGATGCAAGACGGAAGCGGAAATGGCGGACAATCGCCAACGGCGCCTGGCTTGGATATGCGTTGTGATCGCAATTGGGGCGGTCGTGACCAGCATTGGATTGCGCCTGGTCACGGGACGTCCTCAGGGGCAGCAAGACGAGAAGCCCCCCAGCGGCCCCTCGACCGGACCAGAACAAGGTGCGCCGCTTCCGGCCGACGGTCTTGGCACGCCGCAGTCAAACGGCCCCCCCTCTGCTGCGTCGTCCTCTGAGGCAAAGCCGATCATCACGGGACTGCACCCGAAACAACAGGAATTGAGTGAGCCCAAGAGTGTCGCCGAAGCAGCAGGAGTGAGCCTGGTGCCTTTGGAACAGGCAAAGATGGCGGCGCTGCGTTTCGCCGGGCGACGATGGGACGGCGCGCGCGTCGGGCCTACCCGGCTGGTGTATGCTCCCGACGGCGTGCCAGAGGCCCACTTCTGCGTCATCCTGAAACGAGGTGCCCCTGAAATTCCGATGAGCGCTCTGTCTGAGAGAATATCAGCCCTTGGGCGGCAGCGAATTCAGCTCACGCGGCGATTGGCTCAGGCCGAGCCGGATGAGGTCGATGAGCTTGCGACGAGAATAAGATCTCTATGGGACAAGATGCTCGGGGCTGACAAGTACGCTACGGTGGTGGTGGGAGCAAACGATGGCCGGGAGCCGTTCGTGGCCAGTTTTGACGGCCTGCCGCCCCAAATTGCTCTTCGGAACGACGCTATCGAAATGCGACGTGAGCAGCTCGGCGGCGCCGACCCGGGCGAGCCCGGTGTAGTCTGGCTTCCCCCGTTGTTCGTTGCCTTCGAGTTTCCCCCGGCCGACGGTCACGGGGCCGGCACGTACCTGCAAGCGCGGGGCACAGAACTTCACGAGGTCGACTTGCACAAGTGGCAGAGGGTGCCGCCCTCGGAAAAGCTCCTGCAGCAGCGGCGCGCAAAGTGGCAGCGATTCAGGGCGGCTCGCAATGAGTAGGAGGTCTTCACTGGTGTCCAACGCCAACGAATCTTACCGGGACGGACGTGGCGAGCACCCGCGAACAGTGGGGGTGCGCTGCATCAAGAGGCTGAAGCTGAGCGGAACCGACGAACACGGGATGTCCGTCGAGGCGCTGTCAATTCTCGCGAATCACGATGAACAGGCCGGCGCTCGTTCCCGAGGCCCAGGTATACGGTCCATCTATACGATCTTCTCCGAGGGGCAATGCTGACTCCCGAACTGCGGTGCCCCCGGGTAGGAGACTGAAGACTGACTCCCTTGAGCAAAGGATGGCTGATGGG
>JABMSA010000004.1 GCA_013202185.1 Planctomycetota bacterium | reverse complement strand
GGCGGGGGGGGGTACCACGGGAGACCCAGAGCTCGACGCGGTGCTGGATATCTATAACGTGATCAACAACATGAACAAGGCGGATAAGCTGATGGACGACGCCCGAGTGAGCCGAGACCCGTCGCCCATGGAAACGGCCATCGCCATGCGCCCGGGGGACTGGACCTATCACGTTTCGCGCGGGGTCCTTTCCCTCGAACAGGGAGATACCGCGACGGCCGAGCGCCGCCTCGTGCATGCCTGGAACCTGACAGGGGACGATGCGGGCGCCCAAATAGAAATGTCCGGCGGCAAGATCGGCCCGGTGAAGGCGGCGGGGGTGCCGGAGGGGACGATTGTCGAGGTCCGAAATCTGTTTTTCAACATCCCGGCACGACGGAAGTTTCTCAAGGCGACGTCCACCGAGCTGAGCCACATCGTGGATATCATCACGAAGATGAGCCTGGCGTATCCGAGCGTGGGGTTCCGGCTGACGCACAACGGCCGCGAGGTGTTCAACTGTCTTGACAACGAGGACCGGCTGCGGCGGATCGCACATTTTTTCGGGAGGGAATTGCGGACGGAGCTGCTGGAGGTGAAGTCGGGCGATGGCCCGCTTACGATGGACGGTTTCATCTGTCCGCCATCGCAAACGCGATCAAATACAAAATTACAATATGTGTTTCTTAACGGGCGGTTCATTCGGGATAAAACAATCGCGGCGGCGGTCCGCGATGCTTATTCGGGCATCATACCTGCCGGTCGGCAGCCGATCGTTGTACTGTTTCTGCAGATTGATCCGCGCGAGGTGGACGTGAATGTGCACCCGACGAAGCACGAGGTGCGCTTCCGTGATTCGCGCATGCTGTATGTGTTGGTGCGGCGGGTGCTCCAGGAGAAGTTGGCTGCGGCTTCGGCGCCGGAAATCGATGTGCGGCGGGGTCTCGAGCGGGGGCCGGATGAGCGTCCGCGCGGCCCGACTGGCGCAAGGCAGGCTGAAGCGCGCGCGTTTGATGCTACAAGGGCGCCACAACATGGTGCGCCGGGCGCTTGGGATCGGAAGATCAGGCGCGATCCGGAGCTGTTTGAGCCGGTAATTGTGCCGCGTCCCGGCGACACGAGCGCTGTTCCGCCGTGGAGCAAAGGCGAGGAGAGCGCGACACGAGCGCCACATGACGGTGACATCCGCGCCGGCAACGCGCCTGTTGCAGTGCAGGTGCACAATAGTTTTCTGATCGAAGAAACGCCGGACGGCATCCGGATCATCGACCAACATGCTTTGCACGAGCGCGTGCTTTACGACGAGATCAGCAGTCGGCTGGCCGGTTCGGGGCTGGAAAGCCAGGGGCTATTGATTCCAGTGACAGTGGAATTAGCCGGGGATGAGGTGATCTTGCTGTCGGGTGCGGCTGCCGAGATTAGGGCACTGGGTCTTGAAATCGAGGAATTCGGGAAGAACACGATCGCCTTGCGGTCAGTGCCGATGATGCTGCAAGACTGCAATCCGGAGGATCTTCTGCACGATTTAATCGCCCACTTACAGGAAGACCGGCAGAGCGAGGAGGCCCCTGATCTTCGCGAGAGCCTGATGCGGATGGTCGCGTGCAAGGCCGCAGTGAAGGCGAACCAGCGTCTGACTGCGTCCGAGATTGCGTCGCTGGTCGCGAAGATCCACGCGTTTGGGGCGGGGATCACCTGCCCGCACGGCCGCCCCGCCTCGCTGACGTTGTCGCGCGATCAACTGGACAAACATTTCCTTCGGAAATGAGGCGGGATCTGGTTCCAACGGGCGTGCAATTCTCTTGTGGTGGGCTGCGATTCGGGCGAATTAAAGGTATCCTCCGGCCATGACGATAAGACTAGAGAACGCGTGTGATGTTGCGCACCAAATTGCCCGATACAGGGAATTGACCAATGAAAAAGCTGGGTCCGTGGCTGATTGTGATAGTGCTGGCAGCGGTGGTTGTGGCGTACCGGATGAAGTATGTGCGCCCGGAGGCTGCTCCGGGCGGGGGTGTGGTTGCTGTCGGGCAGAAGCCTGACGAGAAGGAGATAGAGCCACCGAGAGAAGAACCGAAACAGGCCCCGCCGAAGAAGGAAATCGAGGAGCCCAGGCCTCCCGACCCGGGGGCGGCCGAGCTTTTCATCAAGGCGGCGGAGGCCGAGAAGCAAGGCGATGCCAGGGCGGTCGATCTCTACCGGGAGGTCGTACGCAATGCGCTTGGGAGCGAGGAGGCGACCCAGGCCGCGGCGGCGCTCGGCAATATCTACTACAAGCAGAAGCAGGCGGCAAGGGCGGTTCAGTACCTCAAGATCGCACTCGCGGGCAAGCTTGCCGCCCAACAGCGGCGCACGCTCAGGCAGAAGCTCGACGAACTGAGCGCGGGCCTGATATTCGATCCCCAGAACAATCGGCGCGCGTCCTACCACGTAGTCAAGCCCGGCGACACGCTGTCGGTCATCGGCCAGAAGTATCAGATACCGTGGGAGTTGCTGCAGCGCCTCAACCGCCTGGAAGGCACCAGCATTCGCGTCGACCAGCGGTTGAAGGTGGTGCAAGGGCCGTTCGATGCCGTCATCGAAAAGAGCAAGTTTAAACTATCCGTGTACCTGGGCAATAAGTATGTTAAGAGCTACGACGTGGGGCTCGGAAAAGAAGACAGCACCCCAGTGGGCAGCTTCAAGGTGATCTCCAAGCTCAAGAAGCCCGACTGGTACCGACCGGGAAAAGTGCTGAAGTATGGCGACCCCGAAAATGCCCTCGGTACCCGATGGATAGGCTTCATGAAAGGTTATGGCATCCACGGCACGTGGGAGCCCGAGACTGTCGGCTCACAAAGCTCCGAGGGATGTGTCCGAATGCTCAACAAGGACGTTGAGGAGCTGTTCGACCTGCTCATAAAGGGTAAGTCGAAGATCACGATAAGAAAATGAATCGTGGTCTCACGGACGAGATCGTTCGGAAGCGCCGTTATCGTGCTTCCAATACTGTCGAAGCCCGGCTTCAGAGAAGTTGCCGGGCTTCCTTCATTTGCCTGCGGGGCGGGCCGGCGGCGCTCCTCAGTATCTGATCTGCACAGGACTCACTTATGGAACTCGCTCTGCCGTTTGGATCGCGAAAAATAACGTTTGACGCGCCTTGGCCGCCCGAGCAACTTGCGATCGCCCGGCGGCCCCCGCTGCCGGAGCCGTGCGACTGGACGGACGCCGCCGGCAGGGCGCTCTCCTCTCCCATAGGGGCGCGTTCCCTCGCCGAAACACCCCTCGAAGGCAAGAGCGCAGTAATCATCATCAACGCCGATCCGGGCCGCATGCCAATTGCCGACATCCTTCCGATCGTGATAGACTGCCTTGAGCAGGGGGGTGTCCGCAAGACCGAGATCTCAATCATCGCCGGCGGGGGCGATGGCCCGGCATCGGGCACCGGCATCGAGCGGCTCATCGGCGCCGACCTCGCCGGCGAGCACACAGCCACACAGCACGATCCGTTCTCCGCCGATCATCAGTTCTGCGGTTTCTCGGCCCTCGGCACGCCGATCTTCGTGAGCAATATCGCGCTCGAGGCCGACTTCCGCGTTGCCGTGGGATGTGTGAGGCCGCACGCATCGCTGGGCTACACCGGCGGCGACGATGCCATCCTGCCCGGCGTCTGCGCCTTCGAAACGATCACCCGCCACGCAGCTCTAGGCTTCGCCGGCACCAGCAGTTGCGGGCACCTGGAGGACAACCCCAGCAGGCTCGACGTTGAGAACGTGGGGGCGACCGTCGGGCTTGATCACATCCTCAACTTTGTCGTCACTCTCGACGGCGAGCCCGTGGCAGCCTTTGCGGGTCATCCGGTGAAGGCGCATCGAGCGGCCGTGAATCTCGGCGACAAGGGGGTGTGGGGCGGCGAGCTAGGCGGCCCGGCCGACATCGCGATAGCATCGCCGGGCAGCGATCGGCCGGGCGACGCGCCGTTCGATCCGGCAGTGATCGATTTTGTCGCTTGCGGGGTGAAGCTGGGCGGCAGCATTGTTTTGCTCGCGAGCCCCGGTATGCTGCCCAAGCCCGAAGGCAAGGAAGAAGCGGCGTTGGCCGAGCTGACAGTTGGCGAGCTTGCCAGGCGTCACGAGAAACGCGATTGGCGGGGCAAGCCCATCGAGATCGCCGCGAGGCTGAGGGCAATTCGCAACGCGTACTTCGCGAGGAAGCCGGTCTTTGTCCGCAGCATTATACTCGCCGGCAGCGACCTCCCGGTAGGGGCGCTCGAGCACCTGGGCGTCGAGCAAACGGAGACCCTCCAGGAAGCTGTCGACATTGTTGCCGACCGCCACGGGCCCGACGCGCAAGTGGCCCTCGTGCCCGATGCCTCGACGACCCTCTGCCTGCCGGAATTGCATTGAGCTTCCTCACTGGGGGAATAGGATCAGAACGCGCCGGGCAATCGCGCGGTAGCGAAGGGGATATCTCAGGCAATTGGTATGCCGAGGCGGCGTAGGGCGTGGGCGTTTTTTTGCGCGCTGTCGGCTGGGGTGGTGTGTGTGTGATCCTGCTCGACCATCAGCCAGCCGTCGAATCCCTGCGACTCGAGCGCCGCCACGATCGCCGATGTGTCGACGCCCGCGTTGCCGGTGGTCAGCTCGACGAATTCTTCGAATGCGCCGGTGGCCGGGTTGACGCGGACGTCCTTGAGATGTCCGTATGCTATGCGGTCGGCGTGTTTTTGGATAACGTCGAGAACGTCGCCGCCCGCTGCCGCGAGGTGGCCTGTATCGATGCAGTAGGCGGCGCTGCGCGTCAGGGAGAGCAGCTTGTCGATTTCGCGCGGTGTCTCGACAATTGTGCCGAGGTGATTGTGATAGGCGACGGCAACGCGGCGCGGCCGGCCGTACTGGGCCAGCTCCTCGAGGCCATCCGCCAGGGCTCGATAGCGATCTTCAGTTTTTTCCTCTCCGGGGCTGATCCATCCGGCATTGACTACAAGCACCTCGCCGCCGATCTCGCGGAGGAAGTCGATGCGCTCTTTGCTCCAGGCGATGAGGCCGCCGTCGATGCGGCCGGTGAGGGCGTGAAGCGTGAGCCCGAGTTCCTCGAGCATGCTCTTGAGAGCGGCCGGCGTGCCCAGTTCTTCGGTGGGGGAGCACAGCTCGACGTGGTTGAAGCCGGCGTGCTTGATCTCGAGCAGTATGCGGCTGAGGGGGAGGTCGATCTGGTGCGTTTCGCGAAAATGATACCAACCGTAGCTTTGGTATCCGATCTTGACGGTCACTGAGGTGCTCCGTGAAAAGGCGGAATATGTGCGGGTGTGCCTCCGCGCGAGGCGGTCGTTGCACGGCGGATGAATCAACGTGTCGGTTTGATCTTCACGGCGATGTCGCGCTTGAATGCCGGCAGGTCGAACTTCAGCGAGTTGCCGTTTCGGATGGCCTGTACCTTCTGTATCACTTCGCCTTTGTAGGTGTCCCAGACTTCGATGTCATATTTGCCGGGCTTGAGGTTGTAGAGGCTCACGCCGACGTTCTTGTACTCTCTTGCGTTTTGCGGTTTCTGCATTGTTTGCATGCACGCTTCTTCGTAGATCCAGCAGTATGCGCGCTCGGTGTTCTGGAGGCACATAGCTTTCAGGCGAGCGCCGACGGCCCCCGCCCCCGCGAGCGTGATGGTTCCCACGTTGAGGTCCGGGTCGCGGCGTTCTTCTCCCGCTGCGTACCTGCTGAACGCTCGGAAGTGGAAGAAGAGCCCGGGATCGTTCAAGTTGCCCGAGTATCCCCTTTCGATGAAGTCGAACCACCACAGCAGCGGCGTGCCGCCCATTGGCAGCATCCATCCGGCCCAGAGCCCTGCGTGGAGGTCGCTCTCGATCGAGGCCTTGCTGCCGGCGTGGGGCGTGCCGCCGTATTCGGTGATGAACAGCGGCTTGGGCCACTGTCGGCAGAAGCTGTAGGTATCGGTCAGCAGGTGGCCGATGCTGCGCCTGTCGTTGTTTTGCCTGTAGGCGTCGACGGCAATGTATTCAATGCCGGGAAGCGACGCGACCTTCGGGTCGATCTTGGAGTAATTGGTTGAGTAGTGCGTTGTGAGGATGTGGTTCCACGGATCGATGGACCTGATGTATTTGGTCATTATTCGGTGCCAGTTTGTTTTGGACGGGTGTTTGTGGAACGCCCCCGTCGCTCCGGTGAGGTCCAGCTCGGACCACAGCTCGATGCCGGCTATGTAGGTGTCGTATCCCCATCGGGCGATGATGTAGCGCATCTTCTGCTTGTAGAGCTTCATGGCGCGCTGGTTTGTGAAGAACTCGTCCGGCGAGCTGAGAAAGCCCCCGTTCTCTTTGTTGTATGGGCAGTCCTTCCATTCCGGATCGCACCAGTTCGATATCTTCCCGTGGTTGTCGACGACCAGGTGCACGCGGATGTTGTTTTTGCGTGCAAGTTGCAGCACTCGATCGAGTTTCCAGGCGTTTGCGAGGTTGTAGTCGCCCAGGCCCTGGTAGTGTTTCCACGCGGGAATCCACTCGAGATCCAGCCACCACGACGACATCCAAACTTCAGCGAAGTTTTCGCCGTTTGCGGCCATCTCGGGAAGGACGTCTTCATATGCGTAGGTACCGCGGTCGGGGAAAGGCTTGTGCTTTCCATAAATCCTCAGCGCACCTCGATCGTCATTGGGTGAGCGAAGGTTGTGGCCGATAGGATAGAACATCTGGCCGTTGTCGAATTCAAAGCATCGCGGGTCTTTCTTGCTGATGCGTACATAGCCGGGGTCGTCGAACTCCGCCGCGTCGAAAGAACGCGTGGTTATCTTCAGATCGCCGTCTGCCGTTTTGACGTGAACGACAAACATGTGGGTGCCCGCTTCCTTTGGTGAGAATCGGATCTTCCACGTGGTCTGGCCGACGGGCGTCAGCCTTTCTCCATCGTTTGCGCGGGCGCTGATGAAGTCCTGGCAATAGAAGCCGGGCACCGTCATCACCTCTTCGCTCGGCGTAGTGAATACGCCGTTGACGTCGACCTCGAGGGGGTCGAACGGGTTGCTGAAGTTGCGATTCAGCTCGAAGGTTATCTCGAACTTACCGTATCGATTTACCTTTGTGGCGTTCTGGTGGAAGTTGAGCATCTTCAGGGGCTGCTCTTGTGTTCTGGCCTTGTATCCGAAGATGTCGTCAACGTATATCGGCCCGGTGTAGGGAACGTCTGAGATGAACTTGATGCCCATCAGGTTCATCTTGTGAGAGAGGTAGTCGTTCCACCGGTGGAAGTGCCCGCGCGGGCGAAGCTGTGTGCTGCCGGCGGAGAGGTCAACGACGTGCGTGGTCCATTGCCCCGGTTCGAGTGGCTCGCGGTGGAGGCTCTGGAACCACAGGCCGTCCTTGTCCTTGACGTAAAAGAGTGTCTTGACGCCGTAGGGTGCATCTTTCGGGAGGTAGACCTTGTAAGAGAGACTGGTGACGCGCCGGCTTTCGAAATTGACCTTCATTGCCATCGACGCGGGCGAAGGAAGGTCGACGTCGAGGCGGGCGGCATGCTTCGACCTCGGCCCCGCGGCGGCTATCCTGGTGCGTTGGCCGTCGCACGAGATGTACTCCCATTGCGGCGCGTTTCGTTCGAGGACCTCTGATTCGAAATCCCATGAAAGTGTTTTCACCGGTGTTGCGCCGGCCGCAACGTTCACGGCGGCCGCTGTAAGTGCCAAGCACAACAAGCACCCACGCATAGCGTGCATCCTCTGTCTCCTCCTGCATGGTCTCATGCGAGGCAAAAGTTCTTTCCGGGCAGTTGGACTGCCAGTTTCTTGATCTCGAGCATCACCAGGCAGCTCGACACCTGTGCGGCGGGGAGCCCCGACGCAGCGATCAGGTCGTCGATGTGCTTCGGTTCGCGCTCGAGCAGTTTCATCAGGCGTGTTTCGTCGTCGCTGAGGTTGTCCGGAATTATCGGCGCCGTCTCTTTGCCGGGGTCGTGTGTCAGCGACGACCCGAGTTCGGTCAGGACGTCTTCGGCGTTCTCAGTGAGAACGGCTCCGTCCTTTATAAGGGCGTGGCAGCCTGTGCTCAGGGCGTTGTCGACGCGTCCGGGCACGGCAAAGACCAGCCGGTTCTGTTCGGTCGCCCAGGAGGCGGTTATGAGCGAGCCGCTTGTCCTGGCGGCTTCAACGATTATGACTCCTCTGCAGAGGCCGCTTATGATGCGATTGCGCCGTGGGAAGTTCCACGGGTCGGGCGGGGCTGTCATCGGGAATTCCGAGATAACCGCTCCGTCTTCGGCTATTTGGTCGGCGAGCTTTCTGTGTTCGCGCGGATACACCTTGAGCAGACCGCTGCCGAGTACGGCTATCGTTCGCCCGTTGGCGTTGAGGGCTCCCTGGTGCGCGTGCGAATCGATGCCACGCGCGAGCCCGGCTACAACGGTCCAGCCGCGGCCGGCCAGCCCGCCCGCGAGGAGCTCGGCCTGCTGTTTGCCGTAATACGTCGGCCGGCGCGAGCCCACTATTGCGATGGCCTGCTCTTCTTTGCGCAGATCACCCTTCACGTAGAGCACGAGCGGCGGATCGTATATCTCCTTGAGGTCGTCGGGGTAGTCGGGGGAATCGATCGTTACTATTTGTGCCCCGACCTTCTCGACCAGCTCGAGTTCGGCCTTGACGTCGGCATTGTTTTGGGCTGTGGCGATGGCTTCGGCCAGCGCCTGCCCGACCCCGGCCACGGCCTTGAGATCGCGCGGATTCGCTCGAAGCACGGCCTCGGCCGAGCCGAACGCACCCAGCAGCTTGCGGTACACCCGCGCACCTACGCCGTGGGTCATACTGAGCTGAAGGATGCTCTCGAGGCTGCTTGTGGCAAGCTCGTCGGTCAAAGCAGGCTCCTTCTGTGCGTGGGGCCGGGGTAGTACGGTTTCATCAGCCGCAACGACCGGCCTGCGGTTGCTTTACAGCTCGTCGATGTTGTCCCTGATCTTCTGAATGGCCTCAAGTACCTTGTCTACGTTTTCTCTGTACATCAGGAAGTCTTTGCCCATGGCGAGGACCTCCGTCCGGTAGATTCGCTCGGCCTCGGGGCAACATACCTTGGAGTAATCAATTTCGTTGCCGTGAAGCAGCGACTTCTTGATGTTGAGGAATGCCGGGTTCAGGTAGAGGGGATCGTTGTGCGCGGTGCCGGCCCCTATGCCTTCGGCCCCGAGAACTTCGGCGAATCTCTTGCGAGGGACGTCATTCCATCCGGCGGCGTCGTATCTCAGGAAGTAGAAGTAGTAGCCTCTCTTGGTTATTCTGGGATCTCTCTTGAGGGCCGATATCCCTTCCATCTTCCCGAGTTCGCTTGCGAGGTACTCGCCGTTCTGGTGCCTTGCTTCAGTTTGCTCCTCGATGCGGTCGAGCTGAGCGAGGAGCACCGCGCCGGGGAATTCGGACATTCGGAAATTTCCGGCGGGAATGTAATGCTTGTATTTCTCGCCGCCTGGCTTGCGGCCCAGGCGCGCAAACGTATAGCAGCTCAGGGCCAGTTCATCGTCGTCGTATGTGATGCCGCCGCCCTCGCCGCACGTGATGGGCTTGCCCATCTGGAAGCTGAAGCAGCCCATGTCGCCGAGCGAGCCGGCCTTCTTGCCCCGCCATTCCGAGCCGTGGGCCTCGCAGGCGTCTTCGATAACGTAGAGGTTGTGCTTCTTCGCGATCTCGTTGACGCGGTCCATATCGGCAGGGTAGCCGCCGTAGTGCACCGGTTCGATGGCCTTGGTTCGCGGGGTGATGGCCGCCTCGATCGCTTCCGGCAATATCTGATACGTTTCGGGGTCGACGTCTACAAAAACCGGAACGCCCGTGGCCAGTACGACGGCGGAAGCCGAAGCGATGAACGTGACCGCCGGCACGATCACTTCGTCGCCCGGCTCGATGCCTATTGCGTTGAAGGCCAGCGTGAGCGCGTCTGTGCCGGTCGGAACGCACATGGCGTGTTTTGTTCCGATGTACTCCGCAAACTTTCGCTCGGCCTTTGCGACCATGCTGTCGCCTCTGCCCATGCAGCACCAACTGCCGCTGCGCAGTGTCTCGAGCAGAAGCTTCTCCTCTGCTTCATCAAATATCGGCCACTTGCCCTTCAGGCCGTCCGGTGCCACCGGTGTTCCGCCGTTTATCGCCAGTTTGCTTCCTTTGTTTCCTTGCATCAAAAGCTCTCCATCAATCAAGTGTTCTTCAGCTCGGCCATGATTATGTCGTCGGTAACGTCGTCTGAGATTACCACGGAACCTATTTTGGTCGGCAGGATAAACCTGACGCGCCCGCCGCGAGCTTTCTTATCGGCGCGCAGCAGGTGGATGATCCGTTCCGTTGCAATGTCGTCCGGCGGGGACACGGGCAGGCAAAAAGCTTCAATGAGCCGCGTCTGCCGCTCGATGAAGGTGTCGTCGACCATGCCCATCGCCCGTGCGATTCGCGCCTCGAGATTCATGCCGATGGCTACGGCTTCGCCGTGACGATAGCGGCTGTATTCGGTTGCCGCCTCGAGTGCGTGGCCGAGCGTGTGGCCGTAATTGAGGATGGCTCGCAGGCCGGCTTCGCGCTCGTCGGTCGCCACGACGTCGGCCTTTATGCGGCAATTTACTGCTATCACGTGCTCGATGGTCTCGGGCTCGAGGGCCCTGATGTCTTCGAGGTGTGCTTCGAGGTAGGCAAACAGCTCGGCATCGCGGATCACGCCGTGCTTGATGATCTCTGCCATTCCGCCGGCGATCTCGCGCAGAGGCAGCGTGCGGAGCGTTGCGGGGTCGACGATAACCACCACCGGCTGATGAAACGCTCCGATCATGTTCTTTCCGCGCGGGTGGTTGATGCCGGTCTTTCCGCCTATGCTGCTGTCGATGGCTGCAAGGAGCGTAGTGGGGATCTGGGCGCAGGCGATTCCGCGCATGTAGGTGGCTGCGGCGAAGCCCGCGACGTCGCCCACGACCCCGCCGCCCAAGGCTACCACCAGGCCGGCGCGGTCCAGCTCGAGCCCGAGCATCTTGTCGTAAATGAACTCGAGCGTCTCGCGGTTCTTGTGATCTTCGCCGGCGGGAATAGTTATCGTGCAAACGTCGTAGCCGGCCTTGACTATCGAGTATTTGACGCGCTCGGCGTAGAGACCCTCGACGTTTGTGTCGGTGACGAGCGCCACCCGGGAGGCCGGTGGCAGGAGGAAGCCGACCTTGTCGAGCAGGCCCATCTGCACAAAGATGGTGTAGCTGCGGTCGCCGAGATCGACGCGAATCTCTTTCATTTGTCGGACTCCCCCCTGGCTTGCCTGGCGGCTTTTCTTGCACGGTCGGCGATGTCGCGAGGAATGCGGTTGATGGTTTTCTGTCGGGATTCCCCCTGGCGCCGGCGTACGGCGCGTGCCTCGATAATCGCCGCTGTGGCGACCGCCGCGAAGATCAGCGCGAATATGGCAAATAGGAACGTGCGAACGGGCGTGGTGTTTATGGGCGCGACCGGCGTGAGAGTGCGGCCGATCATCACCGTCGCCACGCGCTCTCTGGAGCTGCGCGTGACGTATCGGTAGTTTTTCAGGAAGATTCCGTTGATGCGCGCCAGGTTGCTCTCTTGAATGTTTTCCGGCGGGTCGAGGATGTAGAACATGCACGGCTGGTTGTTTGTGCCGAGGAGGTGTCCGACGAAGCACTCGCTGATGCCTGTAGGGTTGGGTGGCAGGTGTTCTTTCTTGGGTTCGAGGAGGGCGCCGTCGAACCTTGCGAACCGGCCGCGCAGCTTCTCGGCATTGATCTTCATGTCCGTTGGCGTGATCTTTGCGTCTACCTGCGCGAGGATCTCGGATTGGCTCATCTGCATGATCTTGTTCATGAGATAGTACACGGGGCGCGCTTCGCGGGCAAAGCTGCCTTCCTTCACGTCGTCGAGCGTTGCCGGATCGGTGAGCCAATCGGGTGGGTCGAGCCTCTTGCAGATGAGTACGGGCGAGACTTCGTCGGTGGCGGCGTCCTTGACGAGGCTGAGGAAATATCCGCGCAGCGAAACCCCGTCGCCAAACTTGGCGCCCAGGGGGCCGTCGATCAGGTAGAAGCTGACGGTACGCGTTACTTTACCGACCTGCTTGAGGCTGCCGGAATAGAGAATTTCGATGTCAAAGCCGGCTGCACCGAGGCTCTTCTTCTCGATGTGGTCGAGCACGCCTTCGGCGTGAACTAATTTCCCACGGTGCCTGGCTGGTGTGTCGAAGAGATCCTCCACCAATATGTCGGGGTGCGTTTCTTCTACGAGCTGTGCGTGCGTTTTCCCCTGCAGCCAATGCAGCAGCAGCAGCAGTGCCTCTGTGGGCAGCTCGTGGGTGTTGTCGTGGTCGACGTCCTCGAGGATCGCCGGATCGTAAAGGTTGATTTCGTCGTCGACGGTGGGGGCTTCCCGGACGATAGGGTCTTCCTGCAGGATGGGCTCTTCATGCACGGGCGGCTCTTCATGCACGGGCAGCTCCGCCTCCGGCTCTTCGGGCTGCTCCTGGTTGGGCGCGAGCGCCAATTCCTGCTTCTCATAACATTGCAGCAGGCCGAAGATCGACCCTACAAACACGACCAGAGCGACCAGCATGAGCAGAAGCTTGGCCTTTTCGCGGGGTGGGATAAACCGCCACATACCGATGGAATTCTTGTCCTGCATTCTATCCGCTCCTTCACTGGCTCCGAAAACAGCAACTTCTTCTTCTATAAACGGAACCGGTGCGCAGATGGGCAGGTGCACACTCGAAGTATTCGGCCCGGGAAACACGGCCCGAGCCCTTAAGTAATTCTATCACATGAGTGTGGGCCTTTCAATCTGCATTCACGCTTGAGTCCACGCGGATTACGTATTTTTACCTTACGCAGGCCCGCCGCGCGGGGCGGAATCCGCCCTGATCCGCGATGAAAGTGAACTCGCCGTCGATAACAGGAACATTTCAGGTTTCGCGTGTTGTTAAGATACTGAAGAAGGTGAAACCATGGCTATCGAAACGCTGGTGCCTGAGGTGGAGCTGACCGATTTTTCGCGGGTGCGCCCGAGATTCGAAGCCCTCGAACTGAGCGCGAAGCTCTTCGATTTGCTCCAGGAGTACTCCGAGCAGCGTTTTGCCCGGCAAAAGAAAGGAAGCAGCAATGGCGCCGTACGCCGACGAACAACGCACCGCCGATCTGCACGATCTGTATGAGCAGATCATGAATTACGTCGATCCTCTCATGGGTATCATCGGTGGCGGGGCGGCCGTCATTGACACCGACTTGCGCATCGTGAACTATGGGAGCACGCACGAGAAGTGGTTCGGCCCGATCGAGCAGAATCGTGGCAGGCCGTGCTATATAGTCTTTTGCGGCGTGGGCAAACCGTGCCCGGATTGCCCGATACAACAGCTCGTCGCGGACCCCGATATGCCGGCAGCGACGCGCGAAAGGGATATTGTCACCAAAGACGGCACGCACCGTCCTGTCCGGATGGCCTTCCTTCCTGTAAAGGACCCCGACGGCAACGTTCCCTGCGTGATGGAGGTGGCCGAAGACAAGACTGCGGAGCGGAACACGGAGGCCAAACTGGCCGAGCGAAACCGACTGCTGACCGAGCGCGAAACGCGCAGGCTGGCAAGCCTGACCCAAACGGTTACCGATGCGATCATACTCGTCGGCACGGATCTCAAGATCACAGTCTGGAACCCGGGGGCGGAAAGAATATTCGGGTATACCGCCGATGAGGCCACAGGCAGGCAGATCAACATGATCCACACGTCTGAGGAGGACGTGGCCGAGATTCACAAAGCGCTCCTCGAAAAGGGAGAATTCATAAGTGAGAAAACCTGTCGAAAGAAAAACGGCGCCCCGATAGATATTGCCATAAGCGTAAGCTGCCAGGCCGACGACGACGGCAATATCGAGGGATTCCTGGGTTTCGTGAAAGACATCACCGAACTGCGCCAGACCCAGCAGCAGCTCTTTCAGGCGCAGAAAATGGAATCGATCGGCACATTGGCGGGCGGCATCGCACACGACTTCAACAACATCCTCAGCAGCATACTCGGCCATGCATCGTTCCTGAAGGAGGCGATCACGCCCGACTCGGAACTTTACACTGATATCGAGCGAATCGAGAGCGCGGCCCTGACCGGAGCCGGCCTTACCAGGCAGCTTCTCGGATTCGCCAGAGGAGGCAAATACCAGCCGCGACCCATGTGCCTCAATGACGTTGTCAGCGACACTATCGAGATGCTCTCCAGGACGGTCGGCAAGAACATTGTCCTCCGCAAGAGCCTCCATCCGGATTTGTGGACCGTCGAGGCCGACCGCACCCAGATGCAGCAGGTACTGATGAACCTCTGCATCAACAGCCGAGATGCCATGCTCGAGGGCGGCACATTGCTGATCGAAACAGGCAACGTCGAATTGAGCCAAGAAGACATCATGACCACCTATGGATCGGCACGGCCGGGCCGACACGTAAGGCTAAGCGTAAACGATACCGGCGCAGGCATGGACGAAGAAACCAGGCGCCGGGCATTCGAGCCGTTCTTCTCCAGAAATGAGCGAGGAAGCGGACTCGGCCTGGCCACGGTTTACGGTATTGTCCGCAATCACGGCGGATTCACAACCCTCTACAGCGAACCGGGGAAGGGAACCACAGTCAGAGTTTATCTGCCGGTGATTGAAACAGTGGCTGAAGAGAAGAACCGGCCTGCGCTCGAGGTGCTGACCGGTACCGAAACCATTCTTATCATCGACGACGAACCGTCGGTGCAGCAGGTACTCGCGCGCATGCTCGAGAGGATGGGCTACCCCGTACTCGTGGCAGCCTCAGGCGGCGAGGGCCTGGCCGCCTACGCCGCCAATAAGGACAAGATAGACCTGATCCTCCTCGATATGCTCCTGCCCGACATGCCCGGCGAAGAAGTATTCGATCGATTGAAGGAAACCAGCCCCGACGTCAGAGTGCTGCTCTCGAGCGGCTTCAGCGAAACCGAGCCGGCCATCGGGGCTCAGAAACGCGGAGCGCTCGGATTCCTCGAAAAGCCATACACAATCAGCGAGCTTTCCATTGCGATCCGCCGCGCATTGGGAAAGGAAAGCGAAGCTCCGGTCGATGAGGACCATCGCGCGACCGATCGTGAATGTGTCGGGCACTAGCCCAACTTCCGCTTGAGCCCCAGCCTCTGAAGCAGCATCTGCCGGTGATCGGCGGGCCGGGCCACACAGCGTTTTCGGATGTCGATGCCTTGCCGCTTTGCTCCAGACGAGCATCTCACGGCCGCCGTCGGCTTACTTGACATCCGTCAGACCCGGGCCGCCGC
>JABMSA010000286.1 GCA_013202185.1 Planctomycetota bacterium | reverse complement strand
GGGAGCGCCCCTTCGCCCCTTTCGTTCGGGCCTTCCAGGTACATGGTCGGCGCCGCCAGTGCCGGCGAGCAAAACAGCATCCAAATCATCAGTGAAGCCAGAAGCTTTTTCATCCCAATATCTCCTTTTTATCCGCGAACATCAAAAACCTTGTCAATGCATTGCACATATTTATGAACTTTCCGGGCTGCTCGAGCAGTTTGGCATTACTTCGGATCTACTGCCGCGCTGCGCCGATGGCTGCCCGGGCGGTGTGGAACTTGCCGGAATGTTGTCGCGGTACCGCATGGCCTCCCCGTGAAAGTCACCGGCAGCAAGTTCTGTTGATAACACACCGAGCGCTGCAACCCAAAGAGCAGGCGCTGCATGCCGGGCCACACAAAAGCCAGCCGATTTCCGGCGGCTGTACTCCAGATACTACAGTATACCTCGCAATGGTGCATCTGTCAAGGAAGACCTCGGAATTGATCGCTCATATGTGGCAAGAAAGCGGCCGCCCCGTGTGGAGGCGGCCGGCAGACTTGCACTGTGCTCAAGAATTTGCGGCTACTCTTGCGTGCTTTCGTTGTCTTGCTCGGCCATTTTTATTGAAACCAGCCGGCCGCGTGTCATGCGCTTGACGGAAAGGCGAAGGGTTGCCTGGCCCGCGGCGAGTTTTTCAAAATCCTTCACGTTCATGACGGGCTGGTCGTTGATGCGTGTTATGATTTCGAAGGGCTTGATTCCGGCGACCGACGCCTTGCTGCCGGACTCGATTTTCGAGACGATCACGCCGGGGTCCTCGGGTGTTTTCTGGAAGTATCGCCGGACTTCATAGGTGAGGCTGCGAACGGTAATCCCCAGGCCTTTTGCCTCGTAACGCGGGGTCGAGTCGTAATGCGGCGGGCTCTGGATGATCTCGAGGTCGACTGTAACTACCTCGCCGTCGCGAAAGAACTCGGCCTTGTATTTTTTTCCGAATCCGATGTCCGTGAGCTTGCGAATGAGGGTGTTTTCGGCGGGCGGCCACGGCTTCGGGATTTGGTCGTAGTACTGCTCGGGCACTTCATCGAGCCGATCCCAGGGGAAGGCCCCGGCGAAGGCTGAGCCGTCGAGCTTGACCTCCAGCGGCTTGGGCTGGCCCTCAATGTGCAGCCGGAGGAGGATGTGGCCTGCCTCGATGCCGGCCTTGGCGGCCGGAGAGCCGGGATAGACGTACGAGACGAGCGCGCCGGTTTCGCCGTTGCTCGTGAGGTCCGATACGTTGTTGACCTGTGCCAGATCCTTGTTGAGTGCCTGCATCTCCACGCCCAGCCATGCGAGGCGGTTCTCTTCTGCTTCGCTCAGGGGCACGTTGTCGGGGTCGATGTTGTTGGGCAGGTCGAGCAGCGCCTTGTGGATGTAAGCGGCCGGAGTGAGAATGATGCTCTTCGACGACCAGCGCTCTTCGATGGATGCCTTTTCTCTGTGGGCGACGGGCACCGCCACAACGCGGCCGTCGATGTCGAAAAGAAACAGGTTATCGGAGTCGCCGAAGGCCTCAGGATATACCTTCCGCCGCCAGCGGATCTTGTAGCGGGTGATGCGATTGTGCCGCAGGTGGGCAACGAGTTTCTCGCCCTTGACGGAAACCTCCGCCGAGAGCAGCAGCGTGGTGTGGAGGTTGGCAACGTTTTCCGACGATGCTTCCAGGTCGCCCGGAAGCTCCTGCTCGAGCGCCGCCATGAAACAGCCGTAGTCTTTCAGCGTGTGCATAAACTTCGCACCCACGGGCTCGCCCTGCTCCCGGTAAACGGTTATTCTCTCCAACCGGGCGGTTACCTTTGGCTTGAGGCAGGCGAGAATGAGTATCTTGCGTGGATCGATCAGGATTCCGACGACGTTGCGTTCGGTTGCGTCTTCTTCTTCGTCGTATCGGCTGCTGTAGCGACTGTAGGGGTCTTCCGCCTTCGGGCTTCGAAAGTTCAGCTTCACGCGCAGCAGGCCGGCATCGACGCGGCGCTTGAGGCCTGCCAGGTGCGTGGTCATCTCGTCGGCGGATATGGCAGGCCACTTCGAAGGCGAGCCTTTCCAGGAGCCGTCGGCGGGGAGCCTCGACTTCATCGACAGCCCTATGGCCTTGCCGTATTTGTCGGTAATGGCGCTGAAGTTGCGTCTTCTGATGAATGGCACGCCGCTTTCGACGATCGTAACGTCACGGGAAAACGGCGAGACGGTGACGCACCATCCTTCTTCGTGTAAGTTGTAGAGTACTTCGAAATACGGCGGCTTGGCCTGTGGGTTGAAGGCCAGCGGCACGGCACCCTGCAATGGCTCGGCGAGCTCCAGGAGGCAACATTTGTAATTGATCATGTAAGCGGAAGGGGCGGCTTCAACTCGCTGCTCGCCGAAACGCACCTTGATGCTCTTGATGAAACGCGGATGCAACATCAAATCGGGGGTGACGATCGTTGTGAGCCCGAGCATGAAGCCGTCGACCTCACAAGGGCGCTCCTCGGCGATGAGCCGCTCGCCGCGGCCCTCCCAGCCATGGCCACCAAAATCGCCCTTGTCAAACTTCAACTCATATTCGACAAACACGACGGAAGGTGCTACGGCGTTGGCTGCTGCAACGTAATCGGCCGGGCCGAGGGGCTCGTCTTCGGCGGCCAGGCACGGCGCGGCGAGCAGAACTACGGCGGCCAACATGATTCTTGCATTCACTGCATGCTCCTTCTCTGTGAGTCTTACATGTTAGTACAGTACGTACCTGGAGAAGGGTACATACTAAGAGGGACCGAAAAAAGAAATCGGTTAGTTGGCTCCTTTCACAAGAGGCTTCGGTCGAATTTAACAGACCACCACACAGCCGACGGGAGAAT
>JABMSA010000285.1 GCA_013202185.1 Planctomycetota bacterium | reverse complement strand
GAAACGCTGGGCTACCTTCAGCCGTGCCTACGGCACTGAACAAGGCGAACACCGGCTCGGGGGTGCAGTCCTGTAAGGACGACTGATAATAGCCCAGTAGTTCACTGCTGGGCACTGCTGGGCACTGCTGGGCACTGCTGCTTCCTCTGTGTGGTTGCGCCGATCCGGCGCTTAACTCGGCTCGCGCCGCTCCGATAATCGGGTGACCGGGGTTGTGTTCGGAGGCAACTTGTCCACGTCGGGGGAGGATATGCCCGAAAGCAGCGACCATACTAGCGCATCCGGCTTCAGGCTCGTGCGATTGTTAGACGGCGAGCGCCGGGAGCCGGGCGACATCGACATCGACCGCGCGATCGAGGCCAGTTCGTCTGCGGCCACGCTTGACGACCTGACGCGTCGCGGCCATTCGGCGGTCAACGTGCTGGATCGCGAGAAGATCGCGATGCTCGTGAGCCGGGCGGTTGCCGAGGCCATCGAGCAGCGGGCCGAAGGGTATCTCGCGGAAGAGCGGCAAGGGATCGAAGCCGAAAGCCGCCGCCGGTTCGCGGAGCTTCTCACAAGATACGGCCGGCAAGCGTCTTCGTCAGTTGCCGCCGATCAACCCGAGCAACGGCCCGGCGCCGAGAACGTCGGAATTCCCAACAAGCCGCCGCACACGCCCGGGCTGTCGAGCATAATCGCCGACATCATCCGGACTGAACTGAACACGCAGTTCGGCGCGGGCCGACTCGATACAATCGAAAGGCGCGTTGAGCGCCTGGTCGATGGGCTGGAGCGGGCCGAGCAGGCATTTGCCGGTATCATCAACAGGCAGGAAGGCACCCAACGCGAAGAGATTGCCCCGGAGCCCGACGACAAGCAACAGCGGGCAGTTCTCAACAAGATATTCGAGAGCAATGTACAGTTGCAGGGCGTGGCTCTGAGCCCTGAGAATGAAATCTGATTTGAATGCCATGGCGCGAGCATCCTCCGGAGGGAGGCGGCAGCACGCCGAACATGACAAGGGAGAGACCTGATGACGGATATGAACAGTTTCCAGCCGGAACCGTCGATCTACGCCTCTGACGAAGAGGCGCTCGTGGTGGGCATTGACCTGGGTACGTCGAGAAGCGCCGTTACAGCGACCAACGGAGTCCGCCGGATGGTCGAGAGCTACGTGGGCTGGCCCAGGGACCCCATAGCCCTGCGCCACATCAAGAAGAGCATCGTTTTTGGCGCTGAAGCGCTCGAGAACCGCCTTTCGGTCCGGTTGTTTCGCCCGCTCGAGAGAGGAGTGCTCAAGCATACGCTCGACGGAGAATCCGACGGCGACCAGGCTATGGGCAACAAAGAAGCGGCCCGCGAGCTGATCCGCCACCTGATACACATAGCAGAGCCAATGCGTGACCAGAAGGTATACGGCGTTGTCGGCGTGCCCGCCCAGGCAAGCCTCAAGAGCAAGCAGGCGCTCATCGAAGCGGCCAAAGACACCATGGACGCGGTGATGCTCGTTTCGCAGCCTTTCGCCGTTGCCTACGGCCTGGAAGTGCTCGACGGCAGCATAGTCGTCGATATCGGGGCGGGAACGATCGACATCTGCCGCATGCACGGAACGATGCCCGAGGAAGTTGATCAGAGAAGCCTCGCCACGGCCGGCGACGACGTGGACAGGAACTTCGAAGAACTCCTTCACGAAAAGTACCCCGACGCACAGTTCACGCTTACCATGCTCAAGAAGGTCAAGGAAGCCCACGCATTCGTCAGCGGCGAGGTGGAGCGTGTGAAGGCTGTGTTTCCTGCCAACGGCAGCCCTACCGAATACGACGTGACCGACGAGTTGAAGATCGCCTGCGAAACGATACTCTACGAGATCAACGACGCCCTGCACGAGCTGATCGCGACCTTCGATCCGGAGTTTCAGCAGAAGCTCCGCAGCAACGTCATCCTGTCGGGCGGCGGCAGCCAGATGGTCGGCCTCCCATCGAGGATCAGGCAAGACCTGGAAGACATCGGCGGCGCCAACGTCCGGGCCGTCGAAGAGCCCCTCTACGCCGGAGCCAACGGCGCGCTGCAACTCGCCATCGACATGCCCGAGGAATACTGGCACCGGCTGACGTGAACGTCACCGGCGCTGGGTGCGTACGCTTGCGCCGGGCTCTTGTCCGTAACCGGCCCTTCCTTCGGACGGCAACACCGAGGGCCGGCGAAAGAAAAAACTCCTTGACATCGCCGCGTCGTCCGACTATCATATATATAGGAAAACGTGGGACAGGCCCGCGCCGTGAAAGGAAGAACGCACAAATGAACCGCGCAACCCTCTTGAACCTTCGACTTACCGGCTTGGTCCTCGTGCTCGAGGATCGATGACCGGGGTCGTCCGGCTGAGGTAGCGGAAAGGAAAAGCACACAAACCCGCCCCGGATGACCCGGGACGGGTTTTTCTTGTTGATGATTGTAGATATGAAGGTGAAGCTCGAGTACGATATATAAAACGGAAGATGAACATCAGAACATCCCAGGCGCTGAGCATCTGAAGAAAAGGAGCATGCTGTGGCCGCGCACACGAAAGTATCGAAATATGTAGTGCCGCCGATGATCGACCTGCCCGACCGGCAGTGGCCGTCGAAGGTTATCACGAAGAGCCCCATCTGGTGCTCGGTCGATCTTCGCGACGGCAACCAGGCGCTTCCCTGCCCCCTGAACCCCGCTCAGAAACTCGAGTATTTCAGGCTCTTGTGCAACATCGGCCTCAAGCACATCGAGGTGGCGTTTCCGTCGGCCAGCCAGGACGACTTCGATTTCGTCCGGCGGCTCATCGAGGAAGATCACATACCCGGCGACGTCTTCATCATGGGCCTCACGCAGTGCCGGCCGCACCTGATCGAGCGCACCCTCGGGTCCATCGCAGGCGCCCACCGGGCAATCGTCCACGCCTACCTGGCCACCTCCGAGCTGCACATGCAGCAGGTCTTCGCCCTGGATCGCAAGGCGACGATCAAGATGGCGGCCGACTCGGTGAAGCAGATCCGCGAGCTGGCCGACACCATGCCCGACAGCGACATCCGGCTGGAGTTCTCCCCCGAGGAGTATACCGACACCGACCTGCCGTTTGCGCTGGAGCTGTGCGAGACGGTCTTCGAGCAGTGGGGCAAAGCCACTAAGGCCCAGCCGCTGATCTTCAACCTGCCGGCAACCGTCGAGCGCCGCCCGCCCAACCATTATGCCGATATGATCGAGTGGTTCTGCCGCCGGTTCTCCGCGCGCGACAAGATCGCGGTCTCTTTGCATTCGCACAACGACCAGGGCATGGCCGTGGCCGCAACCGAGCTGGCGCTGATGGCCGGCGCCGATCGCGTGGAGGGAACGCTATTCGGCCACGGCGAGCGCACCGGCAACGTAGACCTGGTGGTCATAGCCAACAACCTCTTCTCGCGCGGTATCGACACCGGGCTCGATTTCTCGGACCTGGAAGGCATCGCCGCAACGGTCGAGCGCCTCACGGGCATGTCGGTTTATTACCGCCAGCCGTACGCGGGCGAGTACGCGTTTACGGCGTTCTCGGGCTCGCACCAGGATGCCATCAACAAGGGCATGCACAAACTCGGCGAGGCGGGCGAGAAATTCGGCGCCGGCTGGAAGGTGCCTTACCTGCACATCGACCCGACCGACGTCGGCCGGAGGTACGAGGGCCTCATACGCATCACGTCGCAGTCGGGCAAGGGCGGCATAGCCTGGGTTCTCGAGCGCGAATACGGCCTCGAACTGCCCAAGGCGATGCAGCCCGAAGTGCGCGACGCCGTTCAGAGCCTCGCCGAAAAAACGGGCCGCGAGATAACCAGCAGCGAAGTGCACGACGTATTCCGCAGCGAGTTTGTCAACCCCGAGGGGCCGTATGAGCTTGTAGGTTACTGGCCGCGCCCCGACGACGCCGACCCCACCCAGATCCACGGCGAGCTAAGGGTGAAAGTGAACGGCGCGGAAAAGACGGCGGCCGCCGACGGCAACGGGCCGATCTCGGCATTTGTGCATGGTATGCACAAGCTCGGCGCCACCGGCTTCACCGTAGACGACTACCACGAGCAAGCGATCGGCAAAGGCGCCGACGCCCAGGCCGTGGCATACGTGCCGCTGAAGCTCGACGACAACGGCGTCATCTTCGGCGTCGGCACCGACACCAACATCGACCAGGCGGCCGTCCGCGCAATAATCGCCGGCGTAAACAGAATGGCAACCAGGAAGAACCAGTAACACCTTGGCTCAAGCCCTCGTCTTGATGTCATAATCATCCCCGTCGTCATTCTCGCAGGCCGCAACCGTCCCCCCCCTGAACACCAATGGCATTGCTCCCTCACCCCGTTCCCCTCTCCCAGTGGGAGAGTATCCGTGTAGCGTCCCCCCGGACGACGCGCCCCGAGGCTGGCAGCGTCCCGGCCGAGTTTGCGCCGG
>JABMSA010000284.1 GCA_013202185.1 Planctomycetota bacterium | reverse complement strand
ATGAATGTACTTGTGATTATCGTGGGAGGGAAACTTTTTGCGTATCTGTTTGGCGTCGCCCAAGATGACACATCTTGTCTCTGGGAACGCCCCCATCGGCCTCGCGCCTGACTATTGCCCACAAATTGCGCTGGACACAGCGGAGCATCTTCTGGCGCGAGACTTTCGTCTGAAGTGCCTCCGGTTTCCTTGTGGCTTGGCGCTCAATACTCACCCTGTCCCTTGAGACCGGTCTTGCGCAGCCCCAGTCCTGTGCGGCAGCTCGTCGGGCCTCCGTCCGCCCACTACATCTAACGGCGCCTTGCATTATCGGCAATATACGCCAGTATTCGCAGCAGCAAGCCGGACCCGCTCGCCCTATTATACGCCCTTCTTTCGCCTCATGATCAACGCAAATGACAAGAGTCGTCGTAAGTTATTGGTATCGCATAAGTTACATCTTCACCCGGTGCCTGGCACCAGCTAGGGATGCAAGTTGTTGGCACGCACGGAGTTACGAAGCCGATGCGCAATCGCGTTGGGAGGGGACCTCCCAAATGGCCGTTTCAAGGCGTTTTGAGCATAGGCGTGGCGGCGCACCCTCTTAATGAGCCATCGAAGGAGTAGGGTGATCGTGGGGGTGACAGGATGTCAAGCCTCGACGCTATCGCTAAGGAGGCCTGTTGATGTAGCTTCCTGAACTACCTCGTGAACTTTGTCGTAAACTCGGCACTATGTTTGCCGCAGGCAGAGATGCAGTTCACGACAAAGTTCACGAAGTAGTTTTGCACAACCAGGGACAGTGAGGAATTGTGTGGAAGTAACACTCCACCGTCAGGGTCCTGGATGACTGCGCCCCTCTGTATTGCCCTGACCACCTCCTGGCAGTCGCGGCGCCGAACGTCCCGATTCCTGCGGCTATTGCTTGCTCCGCGATGCCCGCTCCGTGTTGCCGCAGGCACCGAGGTTGATCCGGCGGCCGTTGGGGGCGGGCTCGCCCGAGTGGTCCGCCGCAGGATCGCCGGCGTCGATGCACGGGCTGGTTGCGTTATCGTTTATCCATTTGCCGGTTGCGGCGCTCCATCGGCCGAACTTGGACTTGAGGTGGAAGTCGGCCTTGGCGGGATCGGCCAACAGGGGATCGCCCTTGATGTTGCCTTTCAGCCAGGAGAGCGAGCTGGTCTCTTCCACGAGGATGCTGTTCTTGCCCCGGGCCAGGAGGCTGTAGCCGATGTTGAGGATGGAGGGCGCCTCGAGGGTGATCTCCGAGACCTTGTCGCCGTTGCCCCACAGGATGCAGTTGGCTACGGTTGCCGTGGCCTGGTTCGCGCAGGATATCGCCCCTCCCGACTCGCCGGCCGTGTTCTGCACGATGGTGTTGCTGGTGATGGTCGCGTTCGCCTCGCCCCAGCAGTAGATGCCGCCCCCGAGCTTCTGAGCCGTGTTGCCGGCGATCACGTTGTTCTCCAGCGTCGGAGCCGACTGCCATCCGCACTCGACCGCGCCGCCGCACGTGGCTTTGTTGCCAGTGATGACGTTGTTGCTGATCCTGGGCGACGAGAGCGCAAAACATACGCCCCCGCCGTGATAGGCGTTTCCGCCGGTGATGACGAAGCCCGACAGCGTGCCGCCCTCCACGTTTACGAACGTGACGCCCCTGTAGACGCCGCCGGCGTCGATGATCGTCTTGTGCTTCGCCGGATCGCGCTCGGCGAATTGCTTGTCGTAGCCACCCTGGATATCGAGCGTCTTGCCGTTGATCGTCACACGTTCGTTGTATGTGCCCGCGCACACATGCACCATTGCCGTGGCGGCGTCTACGCCCTGCTGAATGGTGGGGAAGGGATGCCGGCGGCTGCCGTTGGCGCCGGGATCGTCTGCGTTTGCCGCATCAACATAGATGTTCTGCTGGTTCTCGACGGGGCTGGTGCCCCGGAGGTATTCGTCTCGATTGGTGCGCCCGTCTTCGTCGGGGTCGTCCCAGGGCCCGGAGCGGACGTCGCCGAAGTACTTCTGCTCCCACTGATCGGGGAGGCCGTCGCCAAGGTTGTTATTCTCGCTGTCGCCGCTTATGAAAGTTTTTTCATCGGCGCCGATGTCGGCGGATCGGTAGATGTTGCGCGGGTGGCCGTCGATGTCGCGATCAGTAGCTTCAACGACCGAGTCGTCGCCGGCGTCAATACAGGGCGAGTACGGTTGGAGGTGATAGTCGCCGTTGAGAGGATCGACAAAGTACGGATAGGATGAGATGTTTCCGTCGCCCTCCTCGATGCCCGGTATGCAGGAGTTGCGCGGCGTGGCGCCGCCGATGTCCTCGCCGTTGCCCCAGATGATGCAGTTGGCAACTCTGGCCGCGCCGCCCCAGGCCCGGATTCCGCCGCCCGGGTTGCCGGCGATGGTGTTGTTGATGATAACGGGCGCGGAGCCGTCGTCGGCATAGATGCCGCAGCCGCCCCAGTCGGCGATGTTGTCCACGATCATGTTGCTCTTGATGACGGGCGCCGATGGGCCGGCGCAGTATATGCCGGAGCCGGTGTTGCCGGTGATGATGTTTCGCATGATTGTGGGCGATGCGCCCTGGCACGTGATGCCGCCTCCGACCGCGAGGTCGGGCCACTTGGGCGGCACGAAGCCGTTCTTCAGCGTGATGCCTTCCAGCACCGAATTGCGGGACTCGTTGCTGTGGAAGTAGAATCCCTTTCCCTTGCCTTCGCAATCGATGATGCACTTCTCCGGGCCGTTCTCGCTGCGGAGGAGTATCGCCTTGCCGCGGAAGTCGATGTCTCTGTTGCCCTCTCCGCGGTAAACGCCGTCGGCCAGGAGTATCTCGTCGCCGTCGATTGCGGCATCGATCGCTCCCTGGATCGTGGGGAAGTCCGCGGGAACGCGCATCATGCCGCTTATGGCGAGCGTGACCCTGACCGTGCGCGGGCTGTTGGCGGCATCGGGCGCCGAAACCGTGACCGTTGTGGTATACTCGCCATGCTTGAGGCCGGCGAGATCGGCCTCGAGGGAGACTTCGTTCATCTCCCCCATCGATTGCCCCGCTGCCGGGGTGGCCTTCAGCCACGGGCTGTCTTCCGTGACCGTCCATTGGAGGCTCTTGCCGCCGCAATTGCGGATGGAAAGGATTCGTCTGTCGACCTTTCCGCTCGTTGCCGAAAGGATCAACTCGGTGGGAGACAGCGCGATCGATGGCTTTTGCGGATTTCGCTCGAACGCCCCCATGTCGATCCGGGCGTTTCCGTTGCCGTCGCCGTCGAGCAGCCGGGGGTTGCCGTCGAGGCCCTTGGGCGGCCTGCCACCCGGGGGATTGTCCAGGCCGGTGTCTACGCAGGGTGAGTGTGCCAGCAGGTGAAAATCGCCGGGCGCCGCAAAGCAGGGATACACCTCGAAGTTGTCGGTCGCCCACGACAGCTTGGCGGTTTCGGGCATTTGCACGGCGGTCTTGTCGCCCTTGACATCGCAATGCCTCACAGAGAGGTCGGCTGTTTCGCCGAGTGCGATCTCAGGCCCGGCGCGTGCCGTGTCTTCCCACAGAATTGTATTGGTCAGCGCCGAGTTTCCGCCGTCGAGGAAGATGCCGCCGCCGGAGCCGGCCGAGTTGCCGTAGAAAGTGCAGTTGGTGATGAGCGGGTTGCCGGACCGGCCGCACAGCCCTCCGCCCGAGCCGCGAGCGGTGTTGCCGGCCATTATCACATTCGTGATTCTCGGGCTGCCCTCCGTGATGCATATCGCCCCGCCCGAGCCCAGGGCCCTGCAGTTGATGATGACAACATTGATGATCGCGGGGCCGCCCAACGTGCATAGTATTCCGGCGCCGTCATCCGCTGTGTAGCCGTTCTTTATCGTGAAGCCGTCGATTACGGTGCCGGTGTTCTCGTTTGATTTGAAATGAAACGCCCTGCCGGCGCCGGCGCAATCGATGACGCACCGCTCGTGGCCGCTCTCGGAACGAAGCGTGATCTGCTTGCCCTCGAGATCGATCTCAATGTTGCCGGCCCCCCTGTAGGTGCCGTCCTTTACGACGACCGTGTCGCCATTCGCGGCGGCATCAATGGCCGCTTGGATCGTCCTGAAATCCGCCTTGCCGGCGGCGTCGACGTGCCACGTTTTTGCCTGCGCATTGCAGGCGGCCGCAGCAATGGCGAAGAGTACGATGACGACTGTAAATGTTCTCACGGCAAAAGCTCCTCTCGAACACAGAACGAACCGAACCGCCCCAACCATGTAT
>JABMSA010000283.1 GCA_013202185.1 Planctomycetota bacterium | reverse complement strand
GCAGAGGACCAAGCCGTCCTCTCTGCGCCCACACCATCCTTTATGCCCACAGATTGGGCAAGATTCGCGAGTGTACTCCTGAACGGCCTTCATATGCCAGCCTTCCGCAGGATCTCATCGGCCTCGGCGAGGGCTTTCTGGCGCTGCTTTGAGGTCCCGGCCGGAAGGCTACGCGTCGTGGAGTTCCTGAATGCTGTCATTGGCAGCCTCCTGGACCAACAGGGCGGACCGGTTGCGTAGGTCGACCCGTCACGCATGCCGGACGACCGCACGTGATGGCGCTCTGTGCAGGGGAGCCAAAGGCGGCCCCTCAAGAGCGTCTCAGGCGGCAAACTGGAACTTCTGCCAGAATGCTGTTCTTATGTGAAGGGGTAAATAGCTCGCCCCCGCTACCAGCCCTAAGTTTGGCTGACGTCGCGAGTTGCGACGACCGCCGAGAATCGGCGGAGCGGCCGTAACCCAAAGGAAAGCGAGTACATACTCGCGTACCCTAAGGAGTACGGTCAATGAGCAACGTCGCGAGCAGCCACCCGAAATCGAGAAGGCACACGAAGGATTCCGATCGGAACCGCCGTGTGCCTTCTTTGCGTGTACACAAGGCCAGTGGGCAGACATACGTCGTCCTGAGCGGCAAGGCCATCTATTGCGGCAAGCCCGGCGACCCCTTCACCGAACAGCGATACCACCAAGCGCTGGCGGAATGGCTGGCCGCCGGCCGGCAACTTCCCGGCTGTCCGCGAGTCATCACTGTCAAGGAACTCCTCGCCCGCTTCTGGGTGCACGCCGAGCAGTACTACCGCACTCTCACCGACGGCCGCAGCAAGGAGCTCGAGCAGTTCAGGCTTGCGCTCCGGCCGATGAAAGAGCTCTATGCGGAGACGCAGGCAGCCGACTTCGGGCCGCGGGCTCTGCAGGCCGTTCGACACAGGATGATCGAGAAGGGTTGGAGCAGGCTCTACATCAACAAGCAGGTCAACCGGATCCGCCACGTCTTCAAGTGGGCGGTCAGCAATGAATTGCTCCCCAGTTCGGTCTTGACGGCACTCCAAGCGGTGCCCGGCCTCAAGCGTGGCCGGAGCGACGCGCGCGAAACCGAAGCCGTGAAGCCGGTGCCGATGCACATGGTCGAGGCCATCAAGCCGTTCGTCTCGCCACAGGTCTGGGCAATCATCCAACTTCAGTTGTACTGCGGCGCCCGCGCCGGCGAGCTTGTCCGCATGCGCCCAATCGATATAGAGCGCGGCGAGGAGAAGCTGACTCCCGGGGGGAGCGTGCGGGTGTACTGCCCGAAGGAGCATAAGACGGCGTGGCACGGCCACGAGCGCAAGATCTACATCGGCCCCCGGGCTCAGAAGGTGTTGGCGCCTTTCTTACTGCGCGATCCGAATGCTTATTGCTTCTGCCCTGCCGAGGCCGAAGAGGAACGTCGCCAGCGCCTGCACGAGGAGCGTTCCACGCCGCTGTCGTGCGGCAACGTGCCAGGTAGCAATCGGAAGCATGATCCGCAATGGAGGGCGGGCAACCGCTACACGACGGACAGTTACCGCAATGCCATCGCCCGCGCCTGCGACAAAGCTGCGCCTCCGCCGGAACCGCTCGCCAAGCGCGAGGACGAGACCAAACGCCAGTGGCAAGAGCGTCTAACTGAGAAAGAGAAGGCCGAACTGTCCGCTTGGCGCAAGGCCCACCGTTGGCATCCGCATCAGCTCAGGCATAACGCCGCCACCGAGCTGCGCAAGGAGTTCGGCATCGAGGCCGCCAGGATCGTCCTTGGGCACCGGTCGGCTGCCATCACGGAAGTCTACGCCGAGAAGGATGAGCAGCAGGCAATCGAGGCCATAATGCAGGTGGGATAGATCACAGAGCGTGTTCTTCGTAGCTATACGGTTTTCCTTCTTGACTCCCATCACTGAACTTGGATAATAGCGCCTGGCGCGGGATAGGGTCGCTCCCGAAACCCGGATTCCCGACCGGAACTCCCGCGCCAAGTCCTTTTACTTTCGGGGCTCGTTCTCGGGAGAACGATACATGTACATGCCCTCCGAGATCGCCGCCATCCTGGAGCTTGAGGAAGACTGCCCGAAGCTCTCCACGGAACTGCTCGCGAAGTTGGATGCCTTCCTTGACACACGGCCCCGTGTGTCGTTGTCGCGGATTCAAGCCGGGGACCTATCGGAGCGTAATACGCTCAAGCGGCTGCGGTACATTGCCAACTGCAACCACAGACTGCGCCAGGTTACGCCCGTTGCGGGGATTGGGGAAACCGAGGGGGCGCTTGGTCGCGAGAAGATGGAGGAACGCACCGACGGCAAGCGTTCGGAAAACGTCCGCTCATCCGAGCCCGATGGCCAAAGTTTCCTTTCCCCCCGCGATATGGCCAGGGTGTTCGGCCTTCGTTACGAGTCTTTGAGGAAAAAGCTTGAGCGATTCAGAAGGAACAACCTCGAAGGCTGGAATGAAGTAACCGACCCTCGACCGCGTGAAGCCCGGTATGTTTATCAAGTGGCGGCCGTGAGATCAATTATCGATGCTATGAAAGCGTCCGGCCAAACGTCCAGCGAACGTCCAGCCAAAAAAACTCGGCCGCGCTAAATCCTTGACTGTCAAGGAAAAAGCGGCTTGAAGATGTCCAGCCAACGTCCCGTGACAACACGGGATGTTTTTTTTTGGTATGCTGGGGGGGCATGAAAAAGGCACTCCATGAACTGCCGCTGGGAAAGCTCTACAGGATGTTGAAGGCCACCGCTGCGTGTGCGGGGCCACACAGCGAATCTGCGCGATTAATCCGTCGGGCAATCGCCAAGAGAAAGCGGGGGGGCAAGCGATGAGGGACACCGTCGACCGCCTGCCTATCCATTCTGCCGAGACCGCGCCCCCCAGCGGTGTAGCTCGTCCGACCGACGATCCCCTCGTGCTCCGAATCAGCCCGAACGAGCAACTGATCACCCTCACCGATGCTGCCCGACGACTGCCCAAGATCGACGGTCGTAAGTTGGCCATTTCCACTTTGTGGCGATGGTGTCGCAAGGGCATGAGAGGTGAGCATCTTG
>JABMSA010000282.1 GCA_013202185.1 Planctomycetota bacterium | reverse complement strand
GGCTTCTGCGGCCGCCGCGACGAACTCGTCGCCGAGTTTGTCGTGCTTGATTCCTGCTGCTGCCAGATTCCGAGCGGCGAGCGCATACTCGAGTGTTGCCGCCGTGCCATCGGGGGCGTTGGGCGCAGCAGCGGCCACGGCCTTCTGGGCCAGCGCCCGAACGTCGGCGTTCTTCTGCAGCAGCCGCGTTGCGGCGCTTGCACACCACAAGGCCCGTGCGCTCAACTGCGCGTTGGTCTTGAGTGCATTTGCGCACTCCTCGTGATTCCACGCGAACTGCAGCCATGTGAGCGCCTCGAGGTCGGCCTCGCCCGCCAGTGCGCCTGCCATCAGCTTCCAGGAATAATCGTCCAGGGCACCGAGCACGGCCTGCTGCTGCTTCTGCGCAATTCTACGGGCGCGCAACTCGGCCCGGGCCGTATAGCGCCTGAGCCTTGGCGGGGGCGGTGGAAGTTGGAGATCGGTCCAAGCCGTGCGAAGCCCGCGCAGCCTGTTAGCAACTGCAGTATGCTCGCCGCTCGTGCCGAAGGCCATGAGGCGGCTGCGGTCGAGCAGTCTCACTTCGCCGGCCTTGACAACGCTGCGGACGGCGTCGAGGATCTTCTGCGGCGCTTCGACCAGGAGCTTGCGGTTGGCCGCCTTGTCCTCGCCAAGCTCTTCCTTGATCGGAGTCGCGATGTAGCCGATGGAGTAAACCCACGGCGCCGGCGCGTCGGCCGTCAGGCGGCGGCTGGTTCCGACGACAACGCTTTTGCCGTCGGCCTGCCAATCGAGCTGGAACGGATCGAGCAGCCAATCGAGCGCCTGGGCAACGGTCGCGTTTCGGAGGTCGAGGTAGACCACGTGGAGCCGGTCGAGCTCGAGGAGCGCCATGACGTCGTCGAAGCTGCCCTCACGGACGCTGATCTTCACGCCGCCCGCTTTTTGGACGGCGGCGATGGCGTCCTGCAGCGACTGATGCCTGATCACGAGGTCGAGCTGCTTCTTGAGGTCGGGCAGATTCTCCACGTATTGATCAAGCAGCGTCTGCCGCGCGCGCAACAGCCCGCTGAGCGCCATTTGTGCAGTGCTCTGCGCCCGGTAGTCCCGGGAAAAGCCGGCCAGGATGTAGGCCTGCTTATACAGGGCACAAGCGGCCGCCAGCTTGCCGTCCGTTTCCGCTTTCTGTGCTTCCTGCCGGCGCTCGTCGGCGAGTTGCCAGTTGCTACGGACGAGCTGTATGGCGCCGCCCTTGTAAGTGAAGCCGAAGCCGGTCCGCTGCTGAATCCAGTCCAATGCCTGGGCGAGGGTCATCTCTCTGTTGGTGCGCAGGGGGACCTTGATCTTATCCGCCGCGTCTTTGGCCTCGTCGGCAATGGTGATCTTGACTCCTGTTTCCTTGCTGAGCCACTCAAGGGCTTCCTTCACGGATGCCTGATTCGTCTCGAATGTGATCTTGTCTTTGCCGGATTCGGCTGCGGCGGCCTTGGCAATATCGACGATTCCACTGGTCGGTCTGCCTCCGCCCCAGCCCCACGTGTAGGCGTCAGAAAAATTGGCGGTTACCGTGGGACGCCTAGCGATGGCCACTCCGCGGGCCGTGCCATTGCCGAGGCGCAGCTCCGACGCTTTCCCGATAGACGCTCCGGCGGCAAACATGGGCGTGGGCATGGCAGCAGGTCCATTCATCACGCCAAGTCGTGATTCTGCCTCTTTTTCCGTGGCTGAGCCGCCGAATCTCAGGAGCGCTTTCCGGCGAGCACTGCCACCCCTCGTTCCGTAGACCCCGTGGAAGTGGCCCGTGACCCCCACTCCATCGGGGAGTTCGAGCTCTTCGATTATCATGTCCTTATCGGCCAGCAGTTGTCTCTCGCCCGGCCCGAACACGCCCTCCCAACTGACGCCGTCGGGCATTGGCACGGGGACCGTCACGCGGCGGGGTGGAGTGGCCGGGCCGCGAATGGTGCCTACGTCCTTTTCGTCGACGGCCACGAAGCTGGTATACTTGCTCATGAGGCGGTAATTGAGGGCGGTGCTTGTGACCTCATCGACGAGTTCCTGCACTTCGCTGCCCATCATCTGGTAGGTGAGGTCCTCGATCTTCTTCCGCGCCCACACCTGCGCCAGAACGCCGTGCTCGGGCTGTGCGTCGGGCAGGGCAACGGTCACCGGATAGCTGATCGGCTCGCCCTCGATGAGCCCGTTGATCATTATGGTGGCTTCGCCGGGTTGGAAGTATCGGCCGAAGAGAATCACCGGCCGACCAGCCCATAGCTCGGGGATCTTCATGGGGTAGATTTCATGGACGCCCAGGCCGGCCCAGTCGATGTTGATCTTCGCGAGCTGTGCGCGGTGGATGCGCTCGACGATTTCCGGCACGAGCTTGGCGGGGCTCTCGTCGAGGCTGAGCACCTTGCCCATTCCGCCGCCCTGCCTGGCGACGCCGTCGATCAGGAAACGATTGACCGAGTTGCCGATGCCGACGGTCCAGAAGCGGATGTTGTCGCCGCATTTCTGGTCGACTTCGTTGATGATTTCTTTTTCGTTGCCGATGAAGCCGTCTGTGAGCATTATGACAATGCGCATGCGTCTTGGATCAACTGGAGCATCGACTACCTTCTTGATGCCCTGGAGCATGCGCGTGCCGCCGCCTCCGCGAATCCCGCGGGTGAAGTTGAGGGCTCTCTCGATGTTTGCCTTGGTCGCCGGCACGTATTTCTCGAACAACTCGTTGGCGCTGCCGGCGAAGGTGACCACCTGGAAAGTGTCGTCGGGCTTGGAGAGCTTGAAGAACTCCTGCATGGTTTGTTTGACCTGCTCCGTGGGCCTGCCGCTCATCGATCCTGCGACATCGACGAG
>JABMSA010000281.1 GCA_013202185.1 Planctomycetota bacterium | reverse complement strand
GCCCAGGCGCGTGAGTACCTTCCCGACCTTCGCCAGGAACTCGCTCTTGTCGAATGGGAACTCCTTGCAGAGGATGATGTGCGGCGCCCTGTCGGGATCGATGATGCCGGCGGGGTCGACCTTGGCGAAGCCGGCGCCCTGCGCCAGCCAGCCGGCCTTGCGGCCCATCACCTGGTAGATGGCCACCGGGGCGATGTCCCATCCTTGCTTGATCTTGCCTCCGATCTCGTAGTTGGCCCGCACGCGGTACGACGAGAAATCGTTGTCGACGTTCTTGAGTGCGGTGGCGTTGAAAAGGCAGGCCGAGCCGTAGCCGGGGCTGTGGTGTGTCTTGGGGAGGTCGTTGTCGACGGTCTTGATGCCGTGGATCGCCGCGACCTTGGCGCGCCTTGTGAGGCCGAGAAGCTGGTCGGCCGAGTCGTTTCCGCCGAAGTAGATCACGGCATTAACGCCCAGCAGCTTCAGGTGCTCGGCCATCTTCTTGTATTGCTCGGCCGTCGGTTTGATTCGCGTGGTGCGCATGCCCGCTCCCGGGCCGTTGAACGCAAACGACATCGGATCGATGTTGGTGAGGTCGACGATGTTGCCGGGTATGTTTGCATTCAGCAGCCCTTCGAGGCCGTTGATCATTCCGTAGACTTCCCATCCGCTCTTCTGGGCGGCATCGACGGCGCCGGCCACTTCCCAATCGATCACCGGTGTGGGGCCGCCCGATTCTCCCAGGATCACTCTCTTTCTTGCCATTGTCAGAACTCCTTGTGCACTTGCTTTCGCACGGGCCCGGCTGTGCTTCGGCCCGAGGCGGAATGATTATTGCGAGCGTTACAGTATATCAAAACCGGCGACGATCGGCAATACCAAAAGTTGGTTCGCCCACGTTGCACAGCCAAGTGCGCCAAGCGTTGTTTTCCGCTTGATTTCAACAGCGCAATCCGGTTTAATGTCTGCGAGTGAAAGCGTACTGTGCCCGAACGAAACACAAACCAGGAGATTGACATGAAGCTTGGCTTTTGCACTGCGTTCTCCGAAGACGTTGTCAGATTCGCCGCTGAGGCGGGTTTCAAGTGCCTCGAGATTTTCGCAAGCGGGCCGCTTGATCCCGGCGCAATAACGAAAACGAAAATCAAGCAAGCCCGCGAGGTGCTCGACACCCACGGCATCGTGCCGTCGTCGGTTTTCTATCAGGGCGATTACGGGGCAGCCGACGCCCCCTCGCGAAACAACGCCGTCAAGAACTTGAAGAAGACCATGGACATTGCCGAGGGCCTCGGCACGAAGATCGTAACAACCATCGCCAGGGTGCCCGCCGCCGCATCGCTCAAGGACCAACTGAAGTCCTACAAGAAGAGCTTCGAGGCGTTCGGGAAGCTGTTTGAAGGCCGCGGGATGAAACTGGCCATCGAGAACTGGCCCGCCGGCGGCGGCAACATGGCCCGCACCGTGGCAAACTGGGAGGCCATGTTCGATGCCGTCCCGTCGAAGGCGATCGGGCTGGAGTACGATCCGTCGCACCTCATGTGGCAGGGGATGGACTACCTGGCCGCGCTGCGCGAATTCGCCGATCGCGTGTATATGTTCCACGCCAAAGACACTCAGATACTTGAGCAAACCGTAGCCCGGCACGGCATCGAAGGCGCCGAGAGCTGGTGGCGCTTCCGCGTGCCCGGTTACGGCAGCGTCGATTGGAAAGAGCTCTTCCAGATCATCAGCGACGTCGGCTACAAGGGCGACATGGTCATCGAGCACGAGGATCCGGTGTTCGGCGGGCCGCGCTTCAGGGAAGGATTAAAGATCGGCCTCAAGTGCCTCGAGCATTACATCGTGCAGAAGTAATCGACCGAATACGCACGAACGGTGAGCAGGCCGCGATGCTGCTCACCGTTCTTTTTAATTCGTCGGCGCCGTGCGGTTACTACTCCAGCGACTTCAGGAACGCCAGGTCGTCCTTTAGCTTCTCTTCGGTGGGTGCGTCGAGCGAGAAATCCTCGTTGGAGAGGTAGCCTTTGTAGCCCACCTTCTTGAGGGCGTTGATCACGTCGGACCAGTCGACCATACCGCCGCGCATTGTGGCCCAGGTGGGCTTCCACACGAGGTTGCCGTTGGGCCGGCCTTCGACGATCCGCCACTGGGCGTTCTTCACGTGCACGTGAGCCAGGTACTCGCCCAGCAATTCAATGCCAAACTGCCAGTTCTCCATGCCTTCGTAGATCATGTTGCCGGGATCGAGGATCGCGCCCACGTGCGCCGGATCGAAGTTGCTGACGAAGCGGTACGCGGCCGACGCGCTCGGGCAGATGTTGCCCATGTGGATTTCGAGGTTCGCCTTGAGTCCGTGCTCCTTTGCCAGCGCCTCGACCTTGCCGTATGCCTCGAGCCCGCCCTCGAAGACCTTGCGATAATTGGTCGAGCCATCGTAGCCGGGCACGCCAACGCGCAGCATCGGGGCGCCCATGATTTTCGCGGCTTCCATTCCTTTCTCGACCGACTTGACGTCGGCGCAGCTCAGGTAGGTAGCCAGCGCCGGGATTTCGAGGTCGGCCGTCTCGCTGATCTTCCGGGCCTGCTCGGCCGACTCGGGAAGGTTCTGGAAATCGACGGTCGCGCGGTTGGCCGACCAGAAGTTCGGCGTCTCGGGCATCGGCGAGGGCAGGCTCGTGACGCGCCACTCGACGCCGTGGTAGCCCCATTCTTTCAGCTTCTTCGCGGCTTGGGGCACGTCGTAGTCGGGCATTGCCACGGTAAACACCGAATGTTTCATAGCGTCCTCTTTCTTTGTCGAATGAATCTCGCATGAACCGTCACTGCCATGTCGGCACCGTGGTATTGTAACATGCAAGGTAGTAGAATCAAGAGCAGTTTCCCGCGCAACTTGCTTGACACCGCCAGGGGAATATGATACATTCTCTATCATGAATGAAAAGCGGCCGGGCAAATATATCCTCGCTATCGACGCCGGCACCACCGGAATGACCGTGATGCTGCTGGACCGCCGTGGCAGGGAGGTCAACCGGGCAACCGCCGAGCTTCAGCAGTATTATCCTCGGCCGGGCTGGGTGGAGCACGACCCCTACGAGATACGCCAAGTGGTGATCTCGCTGATGGAGCGCGCGTCGGGCAGCATCACGCCCGCGCAGATCGCCGCTATCGGCATCACCAACCAGCG
>JABMSA010000280.1 GCA_013202185.1 Planctomycetota bacterium | reverse complement strand
GGCCACCGGCCCGTCTCTACAACGCCAACGCCGAGCGCCCTCCGCAATCGGGACGCACACCACGCCCCGCCCTAAAGAACGGGGCTAGGCGTCGGTCGTCTCCGCCAGATGGCGGAGACGACAGACGTGAAGCCCCATAAATGGGGCTCAAGAGCAAGAGCCAATCGATACTCCAGCGACTCGCCGCTACGCCGTCCCGCGGCCGCACCATGTAACCAAGATGGCCCGGATCATCCTCCACCGAATCCTGACTCCAGAGCTGTCGGATCAGCAATTGAAGAAACTGACCCCAACGACTTTTGCGACGTTACCAGGAATCGCGGAGATGAACAATTGTTTATTATATCAGGGCATCTTGGCAAATGGCATGGTAAATACCTTTTCTTTGTGTTTTGTTCAGCGTTTTTGCTTGCGTCAGAAGCGTTTTATGCTTATAATTATTTCTATATCAGGCTTTGCACACGGCCGCAGGCGGCGTCTTGTTGCAGCGGCATCGGAGAAGGACTGTGGATCAGGGTACATGGTCAGACATTTGCGTCAGGTACCAAGGCGAGTTGCTCAGCAGGGCAAGGCGCGAAGGTGTGCCGTCTCACGATGCCGAAGATATAGTGCAGGAGGTGCTGCAGGCAGCGAGAAACTACAAGAGGAAAGGCGGGGCCGAAGTGAGGACGTACCTGATTGCCGTGTTGCAGAATCAGGTCCGAAAATGGATCAGGAAGATGAGCGCCTCGAGAAACACGGTGGCTGTGGACGCAATGGCCGAATCCCTGCCCGACGGTGGCCGCAGCCCGGCAGACATCGCCGCCGGCGCCGAAATCAAGGAGCTGATCCTGAACAGCTTTATGGAACTACCGGATTTCTGCCGAAATGTGTGTGAATTGCGGCACGTTTACGGTTATTCGTATGATGAGATATCAAAAGAACTCGACGTGCCCCTGGAGACCGTCAAATCGCGGCTCCATCGGGCGCGCAAGCTCCTGCAGGAAAAGCTTCAGGATATTCTGTAAATAGGCGTAAACATCGGGAACCTTGAGGCGGCCGGCGACACTAAGTATGCAGAAGGGGGCCTGAAGAGGTGAAAGATGGCTAGTATTGATCACGCATCCCACATCGACGAGCAGTTGTCCGCCTACCTGGATGACGAGCTTTCTCCGGAAGAACGCCTTCAGGTTGAAAGTCACCTGAAACAATGCGCCGACTGCCGGGCCGAGTTCAAGAGGCTCCAAAGAACCGCAGAACTGACCTCGGAAAGCCTGCGCGCGGTCCGGTGTATTTCTCCCGAAGACAAAGCCGCTTACATCCACGGCCGGATGAACGCAAGCGAACGCAGCGAGGTAGAAGAACACCTTGCCCGCTGCCGCAACTGCAGCGCCGAAATTGAAGAGCTTAGAGAGTGGGTCGAGGAGAAAGTCGGCCCCGGCGAAATCTCCCGACCCGCCCCCCGGCACAAGAAACCCGGCGGCCCCGCGCGCTTCATAAGCATCTTCTTCCCGCTTGCGGCGGCTGCGGCGATTGTCATAGGGCTCGCTTCGTCAGTACTAAACATCTCCCGAGGGCCCGCCATAACCGCCCTGAATGTTCGCAACGCCGTGACCCGGAGCCCGAACGAGCCGGCTGAGGTAGACGTTGGCTTCGGTTCCGAAGGGGCGCTTCATACCAACGACGAAATACAACTGATCCTCGATGCCGGCACGAGCAAGCACGCCGTGGTGCTGTGGATGGACAGCAGAGGGCGCGTGGCCGCGCTCAAGGCCGGGCCGTTCAGCGATCCGCGATACCACAAGCCGCTGGCCGGGCGCGAGGACGCCGCACAAGCCGCTTCGACCATTGTTCTGCCTTCGGCGACCGAACGGTGGCGGATCGGCTCGGCCGTGGGAACCGACGCCATATTTGTGATTTTCACTAAAGAGCCGCTTGCCGATGCCGTTATCAACAAACTTAAGCAAGCTCTGTCGAGCGTAGGTCCGCCGCCGGAACTCGCCGATGGGAGCATACTGTGGCTCGATCATAACGGACGATGGACGAGACGCGCACCCGAGCAGCTAAGGAGGCTCCTCGCCGCGCTCACCAAGGCCCTTGCCGGCCATGGAGCAGCGTGCCGCGGCGTGGTGTTCGCACACGAATAGCAGGTTGCGATGTGATCAAGAAGCGCACGCAGACGGAGGTCGGCGTCTTCCGTTTCTCTGCATGCTCGTTATAAGCGGCCAACTGCACCGGTAATTGCGAGGTGAAACCATGATTGCCCCAGTCCTTATCGCCGCGTCCGTGGCGCTGATCTCGCTCCAGGCCGACGAATGCTTCCCGCCGGACCCGGACAAACCGATAGAACTCCCTCGCGAAGACGGTCTCACCTACG
>JABMSA010000279.1 GCA_013202185.1 Planctomycetota bacterium | reverse complement strand
GAGCGCCTGCCGCCCAACCGTCTCCGTTGCAGTTGGGCCGGCCTCGATCACTGCCGTTCAGAGGCACAACCATTCAAGGTACGCTTGTTTGAGGACTAGGATGACGACTGCGCGGTCTATCTTGGAACGATTCGAGAGGTGCTAACCCCATGCCCTTAACGCCGGCACAGATTGAGGCAGCGGAGAGTGTACAGCACGCTGCCGCGTGTGACCCGAGCCAGCACGTCCGCGTGGTCGCTGGTCCGGGAACAGGCAAGTCGTCTGCAATCGAGGAGCGGATCCGCTGGCTTCTCGCACAGGGCGTCTCGCCTGCGGCGATCTACGCGGTCTCGTTCACTCGCTCGTCCGCCCTCGACCTCCGGCAACGCGTCCATGCCTACTGCATGCAGAATGGGCAGCCGGCGGCCACGCAGGTCCGGGTTACGACCCTTCACTCGCTGGCACTTCGCACGCTCCGGGCGGCGGGCCTGTTGGCGGCATATCCGGCAGAGCCTCTGGTCATGGATGGCTGGGAACTGGAAAATGTGTTCGACGCCGAGTTCGGGCATGCGTCGCAGATCAGCAAGGGGCGCCGCGAGAAGATCCGACTGGACCATGAGGCGTTCTGGAGCACGGGGCAGTGGGGGCCGCCGAACTACGTGCCGCCAAACCCGGCGATTACCGCTGCAGAGCGCGCTCAGTTTTCCGCGTTCCATGGACCAAGAACGCAGTGCTACGCCTGTGTGCTGCCGGGCGAGATCGTCCGGCAGTGCGTGACCCAGATGGCGGCCGGGACGTTGAATGCCGTAGGACTGCTGAACCTTGCGCATCTTGTAATTGACGAATACCAAGACCTGAACCCGATGGACCTTCAGTTCGTGGACGGGATCGTCGGCCAGGGGGCAAGGGTGTTCGTCGCCGGCGATGACGATCAGAGCATCTACTCGTTCCGTTTCGCGTCACCCGCCGGCATTCAAGCCTTCGTCACAAAGTATCCCCTCTGCGGGCAGCACACCCTCAGCGCCTGCTTCCGCTGCACGCCCGCCGTCCTTACCGCAGGCCAGGCTCTCATCGCGGCGAACCCGCAGCCGAACCGAATCCCGAAGAACCACGCATCACTGTACGGCAGCGCAGTTCCGCCGTTGACGGGCTTCACTCAGCGTTGGCAGTTTCCGAGCGGTATCGCGGAGGCGCGGGCTATCGCCGAGTCCTGCCGCGATCTAATCGCCGCTGGCATCAATCCGCGCGACATCCTCGTTCTACTCAGCAATCAGCGCGCGCTTCTGCCTGGACTGGATGCCGAATTCCGAACGGTTGGGGTAGCGTACGAGCCGCCTCGGGCCGAAGGCTTCCTCGACTCTCGTGCCGGTCGCTGGGTGCTAGCCGCGATTCGGATCGTTTGCGACGCGGATGACTACGTCGCGCATCGCGTCCTGCTCGGCCTTCGGCCCGGTGTCGGCATCGGAACCTGTAGCACCGTGGCCGATGGGGTGATCGCAAACAACCTCAACTACCAGTCGATCTTCTACCAGCCACTTCCAGCCGCAGTGTTCGCAGGACAGGCGCTCACAGCGTTAAACCACGCGCGAACGCTCTGCGCGCAGATCCAAGGATGGCAGGCGGCTGATCCCGTCGTTCAGCACGTCGCCGCCATCGGTGCCAGCCTCACAGCAATCTTCGCTCCTGCGGATGGTCAGGCATGGCAGGCATTTGCGAGCGCGCTACCAAGTGGCATGACGTTGGAAGAGCTCCGAGATTACCTCTGGGCTGACACAGATGAGCAGCAGAGCGCCATCCTCCAGGCGGTCATGACGCGACTGAACCTGCCGATCCCTGCTGCAGGTGTCCTTCCGCCGCGTGTGCGCGTAATGACAATGCATGGTGCGAAGGGCCTTTCCAGCAAGATCGTCTTCGTGCCCGGGATTGAGGAAGAGATTCTTCCGGGACCATGGCGACAGCCGTACCCTGGCCTGGTTCTCGAAGCTGCTCGCCTCCTCTACGTTTCGATCACTCGGGCGCGGGCCGCCTGCATCATGTCTTACGCGCGAACTCGCATGGTATATGGGCAGTTCGGTCCGCAGACGGTGTCGAGATTTGCGGCGCACCTCGGCGGGGCCTTCGCCGCACGGACTTCGGGATTGACCGGCGTCGAAATCGCGCAGATCACGAACGAGGTGTCGCAGCTCTGATGACGCCATCTGTTCCGGCATTCCACCCACGGGTGCCATCGACCAATGGAAGACCGCCCAACAACAGCATGCAGCGGACGGCGCTGCGCGCCGCCGCTGATGCTGAACGTTGAGCCAGGTGGACTACACCCTCGCCACTTTATGCGACTCCGGCCGGGGCCGTCTGATCCTGCGACCCCGGCCGGGGCCGGCAGATCCTGCGACCTGAGCAGCCAGCCGTCGCTGGCGTGCAGCTCTCCCTGAACAGAACCGAACTCGTCACCACCTGGCTACGGGGAGTCGGGCTACCTGGCGATCTCCGGGACCACCCCGACCAATCCGCCCGGGCCTCGAACTGAGGGCCGGCGCGGGAAACGGGATCTTCTGTCCCCGTCGTTCCTGTCGGTAAGCTACCCCAGAGCGGGAAATGTGGGTAGTGATGTGGGCCGTTCACGACACCCGAGACCCGAGCGCTGCTTTCCCCTTCCCACGGCCCCCTCCCCCAGTACAATCTCCAGGGCCTGGCTTTTCTTCCTTAGGGGAATCGCCGGCAGGCTGTTCGATCAGCGTCGGCTTCTCGGCTCACAAAACAGTAGACTTACCAAGGCCGATGACCTACTTCTGCCTGGCCTGATGAAAGGGGAGAAATCTGTATGAGCGACACCGTTTTCACCAAAGTCGACTACGACCTCGGCTCGATCATCAAGTTCATCGAATTGGGTGAGATCGGCCTGCCGGACATACAGCGGCCGTTCGTCTGGAAGAACTGGAAGGTCCGCGACCTGTTCGACTCGATGTACCGCGGCTACCCGGTGGGCTACCTGCTGCTCTGGCAGAACGGCCTCGCCGATGACCGGACTATTGGTACGGACACAAAACAGAAACCGCCACGACTGGTCATCGTGGACGGCCAGCAGCGACTTACGTCGCTGTACGCAGTCATCAAGGGCGTGCCCGTCGTC
>JABMSA010000278.1 GCA_013202185.1 Planctomycetota bacterium | reverse complement strand
TCCTCGCAGCACACCCGCGCATCGGACGACGGCACGCTCATTCCGATCGCCCGCGGTTTCTCGGTAAGAGGAACCGATACACTTGATGAATTCGGCAATTCCCGATCGCGGGGCTACCCGCTTGGCCCCAACATAGACTTTCCGGGCCTGCCCGCCGGCATCGATGCCGAGTTCGGCGAGATCGGAGGCGCCTTCAGGAGGAACCCCGAGCCCACGGAATACTGGGTAGACATTAACCAGGACGGCGTCGAGCAGCCCAACGAAATGTTCCCCGCGACACGCCCCAGCGGAACATGGGACATCGGCATGGCCAACATCAACCAGCTCGGGATGACACTGGGCGACCCTTCCACCGGATTCACCAATGACGGCGGCATGCTGATCAACCTCGCCCTCCTCTCTCGATACCAGGTGAGCATGCTGCTCAAGGCCGTGGAAAAACAGCGCAAGGGCAACGTTCTCCAGGCGCCGCGCCTCACCTGCTTCAACGGCGAGCGAGCCAACATAGCCGTTACCGCACAGGTTGCCTACCTCAGGAACGTCACCGAGGGCATGCCGCAAATCGGCACCATCACCGACGGAATCGTCTTTGAAGTAGTACCATACGCCAGCGCCGATCGGCGCTACGTAACAATGGAGATCCTCCCCACGCTGCGGCAGCTTACACGGCCCATCAGAACGCTCCTGGTCGAGATCCCCGAGCAACTCGCCGACGGCGAAGTAGCGATTACCAGAACAAACATCCAACTGCCCGAAGTCACCGTCAAAACCGTCGAGACCTTCGCCTCCGTGCCCGACGGCGGCACGCTGCTCCTCGGCGGCCTCTCGAGAGCCAACGAAGGAGATGCTAGGTCGGGCGTGCCGATCATCAACGACATCCCCATCCTGAAGTTCTTCTTCTCGCATTGGGGGAAAAGCGATGTCAGGAGCAGCCTGATAATTCTCGTCAGGGCCAAAATCCTCATCCAGGGCGAGGAAGAACCGCAAGTTGGGCCGGCGGGCTAACACCCCCGGCCGGCCGCCGTGCACAGGGCAAACACCCAACACGGCGCACCTGAAAATGAAAGCACTTATGCTGAAAGAAACGAACAGAGGCTTCGATCCGGAACAGGAGGCTATAGCCATGAAACGCTCCGTGACCATTCTGACACTGGCACTGCTCGTGCTGATTCTTGCCGGCCGGGCGCACGCCGAAACGTTGATCGTTGAGCCGGGAGAAACGATCCAGAGCAACATCGACGACGCCGCCGACGGCGACACGGTCGTTCTCCTCAATGGCGTTTACCAGGGCGAAGGAAACTACAACATCGACTTCCGCGGCAAGGCCATAACGCTGAGGTCGGTTGCAGGGCGAGCCATGTGCATCATCGCCGCACAGGGCGACTTTGAGAATCCACGCCGGGTCTTTATCTTTCAAACAGGCGAAGGCCCCGACTCGATCATCGACGGAATTACCATCGCAACCGGATTCCTGGTCGACGAAATCGGCGCAGGCATTCTTTGCACCGGCGGCGCCTCGCCGACCATCCAAAACTGTACGATAACATCCAACATGGCCACCGGGCCGAAGGGTGCAGGCGGAGGGATAGCCTGCTGGTACTCCTCGCCTGTTATCCGCGACAACGTTATCGTCAGCAACTACGCCAACGGCTCTTACGGGGGCGGGGGCATCTATTGCTACGGCTCCGACTCCGAAATAACAGAAAACACAATAGCAGTGAATCTGACCTTGTATGACGGCGGAGGCATTTACTCCATCTTCGGAGCCCCAGTGGTCACGCACAACTCTATTGTAAACAACGGGGCCACACGAGGAGGGGGTATGTGCTGTTGGATGTCTCCGTCAGTGATCCAAAACAACCTCTTCGTCGCAAACGAAGGCGACGATTACGGCGGGGGGCTCTACTGCCGAGACAGCTCAGCCGGCCGCACGCCCACGATCGTCAACAACACCTTCACCGAGAATATTCTCCTCGGCGGGGGCGAGGAAGGACCCTTCGGGCGCGAGATCGCTTTCTATGCCTTCAACGGCGATGTAATAAACTCCATCATCTGGCGCAACGACTACGACGCGGCCATTGCAAGATACGACCCAGGCCCCCCCGAGGTGCTGGCTACCGGTACCGGCGCGATCGGCGAGGACGGTGTCACGTTAACCTCCACCACCCCGGCCGGGGTCGATTGGATAGCCGACTTCGTCGCCACACCGATCGTGCCGATAGCCCATGTTGTCATACTCACGGAGGCCACGGGTACTGTCACCCCCGGCACCTACGCAATCGCTTCAGTCAGTGCCAACTCAATCACGCTGGCAGAAGAAGCCGGCGACGAACCCGACCCAGCCGGGCCCTACGGCACCGCCACATACGC
>JABMSA010000277.1 GCA_013202185.1 Planctomycetota bacterium | reverse complement strand
GAAGAGCTTTACCCGGATTTGATTCCCGGCGATCCGTTGAAATTCGTCGACCGCGAGGCATATCCGGATCGGATCAAGCGATACCAGGGCAAAACGGGCCTCAAGGATGCCATCATCACCGGCCGCGGCACCATTGAAGGTGTTTCGCTGCTCATTGCCGTCACCGATTACTTCTTCATGGCCGGCTGCATGGGCAGCGTAGTGGGCGAGAAGATAACCAGACTCGCCGAAGACGCAATCGAAATGCGCCTGCCGCTCGTGATAGTGGCGGCATCCGGAGGCGGCGCCAGAATGCAGGAGGGAGTGCTCTCGCTGATGCAAATGGCGAAAACATCCGCAGCGATCGCAAAGATGCGCGAAGCCGGAGTGCTGTACATTTCCGTCCTTACCGATCCTACAATGGGCGGGGCAATGGCAAGCTTCGCATCGCTGGGCGACGTCGTGATTGCCGAGCCCAAGGCGCTCATCGGTTTCACAGGCCCCGACGTCATGAAAGAAACAATCGGCGCAACACTGCCCGAAGGATTTCAGCGGACAGAGTTTGCCCTCGAGCACGGCCTAATCGACATGATCGTCGATCGCAAAGACATGCGCCGAACTCTCAAGCAACTCATGGACCTTTGCATGCCGGCCGAAAGCCCAACAGGGAGAGAACAGTGAACCCACAGGATGAGCTAAACGAAAAACTGGCCCGGATAAGGCGTTACCTCGACGCCAGGAACCTCCACGGCGTATTCCTCACCAGGCAGAGCAACTTCTCCTGGGTCACCGGCGGCTGCGAGAACCGCGTAACGATCACGTCGGAGATCGGCGCGGCCACGGCTTTTGTCAGCCGCGAAAGGATCTGCGTGATCGCCAACAACATCGAGGCGCCGCGTCTCCGCCAGGAGGAGGTCGGCGAGCTCGACGTCGAAGTGCTCGATTACCCCTGGTATCAGGAGCACGTGCGCGACAAGATCATCCGCGAGCTGGCCGGCGGCTGGGGCGTCGCCTCCGACACAGGCTTCACCGGCACCGCAAGGCTCGAACGCGATTTCGACGAGCTGAAATACACGCTCACCGATGCCGAGATCGACCGCTACAAGTGGCTCGGGCGCAACTGCTCGCTCGTCATCGAAAAGGTCTGCACCGATGTAAGGCAGGAAGAGGCCGAAAACGAAGTTGCCGCGCGGCTCGCACACGAAGCAATGAAGGCAAACATTACGCCCACGGTAATACTGGTTGCCGCCGACGATCGCACGCTGCGCTTCCGCCACCCGCTGCCGACCGAAAAGAAAGTAAAAGAAGTGCTGATGGTGGTATTCGGCGGGAGGCGATGGGGCCTGATAGCCAGCCTCACGCGCCTGGTGCACTTCGGCAAGCCCGCCCCGGGGCTACTCAAGAAACACGAAGCAGCATGCACGGTCGACGCCGCCCTCATCCTCAATTCACGCGCCGGCGCCACCACGGGCCATATCCTCCAGAAGTCGATCGACACCTACCAGTCGCTCGGGTTTCCCAACGAGTGGCAGCTTCATCACCAGGGCGGCCCCACCGGATACGACGGCCGATACTACCGCGTGACACCCGGCGATGAGCGGACAATCCAACACAACCAGGCCGTAGCGTGGAATCCATCCATCGCAGGCGCAAAATCGGAAGACACAATCCTGTGCACGTCCGAGCCGGCCGAGGTACTCACGCCCTGCCACCAATGGCCCACCACACAATACGAGCACGCCGGCATGGCCATCTCGCGGCCCGACATCTTTGTGCTGTAGAGCGCCCCCATTCCTCGAATCCAGCCCGAGAGCCACAGGGCCGATCGGCGCGGCCGGTGCGCTTCTCGCGCATCTATCCTGCGCTGCCGGCTGCACCCTCCGTCAGGCCTTTGAGTGTTCAGTGTGGCTGGCCTCCCTCGTTGGGGGAAATTCTCGACGTTTGCAAAAAAAACTTTTCAGCTCCGAGGCATGTGGCGAGTCCGATTTTCCTTGACTAGGCTTAAGAATTGTGAGGCTGGACATCCGGGCCGAAAGATTTTCCGGAATTTTCCCAAAAAGACCCTTGACAAACGCTCCAAGTTGTGGTATAGTGATATAGAGAAGCAACGAGTTCTTTGTTATCCTGTTCTCCAAATTTGCCCCACAACGCGGGCCGGGGTTCTGCCTGCATGCCCAAGAGACGGACGATTTCCCCATCCCCGGCCCGCGCGTCCCTTATAGATGAGAATGGCCGCGTTTCCGACGCGGCCTTTTCTTTTTTCGCCTCCGGCCCCATCACAAAACACCTCGCAACAACCCAACAGCTCGGGCACCAAATAACCGCAGCGTCTCTTCTCGGCCAGGCGACACAGCCCGACAGATGAAAAAAAACACAAAGACCCTTGACATTTACCCCAAAATAAGGTATAGTATATATAGAACAGCGGTGCATTGTCATATTCTGTTTTGCAGATCAGCCCACAACGCGGGCCGGGGTTCTGCCTGCATGCCCAAGAGACGGACGATTTCCCCATCCTCGGTCCGCGTTCCCCTTTAAGAAAATGGCCGCGTTTACCACGCGGCCTTTTCTTTTTCGCCTCTCAGAAACAATCCAAAAGAAAAAATCAACCCTTCTTGCATGTCCGCTGCGGATGTGCTAAAATACTCGCCTATCGCCTTTCCCGGCACAAGACGAACCGACACTGCGGAGAGAGACACAAGAATGTACAAGCTTGGCTTCAGCTCAAACGCTTTTCGAAAACACGACATAACCGACGCCCTGCGCGCTATAGCTCGGTGCGGATACGAGGGCGCCGAAATCCTCGGCGACGTGCCGCACGCCTATCCGCCGCAGACCGATGACGCAAGGATCGCCGAAATCCGCGCCACGCTCGACGAAACGCACCTTCAACCCGCCAACGTCAACGCTTTCATGCTTTACGGCATCCAAAACGAAATCCAGCATCCGTCGTGGATCGAGCCCGACGCCGACTTCCGGCAGTTGCGCATCAACCACACCACAGACTGCCTGAGGCTTGCGGCAAAGCTCGGCGCACCCAGCATCCAGACGCAGCCCGGAGGGCCGCTGGACCCGGGCATGACGCGCGAGCGAGCACTCGATACATTCGAGACCGGCCTGCGCGAAGCACTCAAGATCGCCGAAGACGTAGGCGTGAAACTCCTCATCGAGCCGGAGCCGCTGCTGCTGATCGAAAACACCGCACAGACCGACGAGTTCTTCTCGCGGTTCGACTCGCCGATGCTCGGGTTGAATTTCGATATCGGACACTTCTATTGCGTGGGCGAAGACCTCCCGCAGGCGGTCCTTCATCACGCCGGCAGAATCCAACACGTGCACATCGAAGACATCGCGGCCGACCGCACACACTACCACCTCGTCCCCGGCGACGGAGCCATCGACTTTGAACCCATCCTCAAATCCCTCGAAATAATAGGATACGACGGATTCGTCACCGTCGAGCTTTACATGCATCAGGACAACCCCGAGCAAGTTGCACTCACAGCCCTCCAGCGGCTGACCAAACTGAGGGACTCATGAAAACCGTTCGCGTGAGAGTAGCGCCCAGCCCAACCGGCGACCCCCACGTGGGCACGGCATACATCGGGCTTTTCGATTACGTGTTTGCCCGCAGTCGGAACGGCAAGTTCATCCTGCGTATAGAAGACACCGACCGCACGCGCTCCACGCCAGAGTCCGAGCAGGCCATAATGGAAAGTCTCCGATGGGTAGGCCTGCAGTGGGACGAAGGCCCCGACGTCGGCGGCGATTACGGCCCGTACCGGCAGTCCGAGCGAAGCGAAATCTACCGCGCGCACACTCAGATGCTTCTCGAGGCCGACAAGGCATACCGCTGCTTCTGCACACCGGAGCGCCTCACCGAAATGCGAGACCGCCAGCGAAAGGAAAAGCTGCCTCCCAAGTACGACGGTCGGTGCCGAGAGCTGAAGCCGGAGGAGATCGAGAACAACCTCAGCGAGGGCAAGCCGTTCGTCGTCCGGCTGCGCATTCCGCCACACGGCTACGTGAGCTTCACCGACAAAATCCGCGGGCTCGTGCAGATCGCCACCGAGCAGATCGACGACCAGGTGCTGCTGAAATCCGACGGCTTCCCGACGTATCACCTCGCCAACGTCGTCGACGACCACCTGATGGAAATCACACACGTCATCCGCGCCGAAGAATGGATATCGTCCACACCCAAGCACGTGCTCCTGTATGAGGCATTCGGCTGGGAGATGCCCCAGTTCATCCACATGCCGCTGCTTCGCAACACAGACAAGAGCAAGATCAGCAAGCGCAAGAACCCGGTATCGCTGCTGTGGTACAAAGACCAGGGCTACATGCCCGAGGCCCTGCTCAACTTCCTCGGCAACATGGGATGGTCATTCTCCGACGGCCGCGAGATCTTCAGCCTCGACGAAATGATCGCCGATTTCTCCTGGGATCGCGTGGGCACCACCGGCCCCGTCTTTGACATCACGAAGCTCGACTGGATGAACGGCATGTACGTTCGGCAACTGAGCCCCGAGAAACTGACCAGCCGCCTGCTCGAGACCGCCCTGGCAGGCCGCGACGTCGGCCGCGAGCGCCTCCTCCGGATCGCGCCGCTGATCCAGGAGAGAATCACGAAATTCAGCGCTGAGGAATTCGACGCGATGTCAGATTTCTTCTTCATCGGCGCCGACCAGCTCGAGTACGACCCCGGCCTGCTGGCGCCCAAGAAAACGGAACCCGCCGACGTGGCCCCGGCCTTGCAGAAAATGCGCGAGCGTTTCGACGCCCTCGACGCGTGGGAAACGCAGCCGATGGAAGATGCAATCCGGGCGCTCGCCGACGAAATCGGCTGGAAAGCCGGCAGCCTCTTCATGTGCGTGAGAATCGCCGTAACCGGCCGCAAGGCCACGCCGCCGCTGCTCGAGAGCATGGTCATCCTCGGCAAAGACGAAAGCCTGAAACGAATGGACAACGCCATCGAAAAAGCCCAGGCTCTTTTGTGAAATGGACCAACGCATGCAGATCACCGTGGAAAACCAGGTACTCCTCATTGAATCGGATCGCTTCACCGCGCGCCTCGGAGGCGGCCTGCTCACCAGCCTCGTCGACCGCAAGTCGGGCGCGGAATTCTGCCGCAAGGAGCCGGCCCCGTTCCCTCTGCAGTTCGTCTACGTCAACAACGACGTCCACGCGGCCGACCAGGAGCAGAGCGTTGCCGTGAAGCTGATGTCGCCGCTCGTCGCGCGCGTCATATTCGAAGGCAACAACTCGGAACGCGAGCTTTTCGTGCGGCTCGACCCGGCAACCGGCGACCTTTGCGTGAGCCCGGCCGGGCACAGCGCCCGGCGCGGAGTCAAGTCCGTCCGCTGGAGCATCCCGTTCGCCGACGGGGCAAAGCTAATCCTGCCGACACGCAACGGAATCGAAGTCGTCAAAGGCCGCGAGATCACGCCCGGCGCGCGCACCCAGTGGCCCAGCGACTGGAACGCGCAGTTGGCGATCGCCGAGATCGGCGGCGCGGCGATCATGATACACAGCGAAGACACAAGATTCAAATACAAGGCGCTCAGCTTTGACCGCGACGACGCCGGCGACACCCTCGGCTTCGAGAGCGAACAGGTTGCGCCCCTCAGTGACAACCGCACCGCCGGCGGAGTCGAGTGGCGCATCAATACCTACGACGGCGACTGGCACGCCCCCGCCGACCGATACCGCGACTGGATGAACGCCGCCTATCAGCTCGAGGCCAAGCGCGCCGCGCGGCCCGACTGGGTACACAACATCTCGCTGACGGTGGCGTGGGCAAGCTCGAATCCGCAGCTCCTCGACTCGCTGGCGAAGGTGCATCCGCCCGAAGAAATCCTGATTCACATGGGTCAGTGGCGCACCAGCCGCTACGATGTCAAGTATCCCGAATACATCCCCACCGAGCAGACCGAAGGGTTCATGAAGAAGGCCAACGAAATGGGCTTCAAGGTGATGCCGCATTTCAATTACTTCTCCTGCTGCAAAACCCACCCACTTTACCAGAAAGTGCGCGACTGGCACGTGCGCGACCTCGTCAAGAACGCCCTTCGTATGCGTCCTGACCGCATCATCCT
>JABMSA010000276.1 GCA_013202185.1 Planctomycetota bacterium | reverse complement strand
TCGCCAAGCACATCGTGGCGTCGACCGACAGGACACGCCGGGGCGAGTTCAGCTTCAGAGGGCTTCGCGGCCTTGAGCTTTCGGGCAAGACGCTCGGCATCGTGGGCACGGGCAAGATCGGCCTCAACGTGGCTCGAATGGCGCGCGGCTTCAACATGCGCGTCATCGGATACGACAGGTATCCCAACGAACAGGGCGCCGAGCTGGGCATCACCTACCTCCCATACGAACAACTCCTGGGCAAGGCCGATGTCATCACCTTCCACGTGCCCGAATCGCCCGACACCTTCCACATGCTCAACCAGGGCAATATCGATCTGCTGAAACGACACTGCCTCGTGATCAACACCGCTCGCGGCTCGGTGATCGAGACCCGCGCGCTGGTGCGTGCGCTGTCGGAAGACAAGATCGGCGGCGCGGGCCTGGACGTGCTCGAGGAAGAGCCGGTTGTCCGCGAGGAGCGCGAGTTGGTCAGCTCGCTATTCCACCAGGCGCACGACCTGAGTGCGATCCTCAGCGGCCAGATACTTCTCCGATTCAACAACGTCATCATCACCCCGCACAACGCATTCAACACGACCGAAGCCGTGCACCGCACCCTCGAGACCACCGTCGACAACATACAGTCATTCCTGAAGGGCTAGGCGAAGAACGAAATCCCCCTGCCCGCGCGCGTGTGATCGGCGGCGCGGCTGCCCTTTCCTGCCCTTTCGATGCTTGATTATCCGCACCCGAATCGATATGATTAGTCGGCGGGAAGCAAGGCGGAAAACGCTGCATCGGATGCGGCGCCGCACGGTGAAAGAAAGGGTTTGTATGCCGCGACTGGTCGTACTGCGAGGGCCGGGCCAGGGCCGGGCTTTCGACGTTGGTGACGAGGCCGGAATCGGGCGGCTGCCTGCGAATCAGGTGAGCCTGCCCGGCGACAAGATTTCGCGCCGCCACGCCCGCATTCTGCAAGAGGACGGCCGATATTTCATCTGCGATCTCGGCAGCCGCAACGGCATCGTCGTCAACGGCCGGCCTACGCAGAAGGCCGAGCTGAACTCGGGTGACAGGATCGAGATCGGCAACACGCTGCTCTTGTTCGAGCTTGACAAGAGTACAGATTTCCCGACGCAGGAGGTGGACACCCGCCCCGGTGAGCCGGCCAAGCTGCCGTCGGGTGAGCCTGTGTTTTTCTCTGAGGACGCGAGCGCTTCGGCCGAGCACTTCGAGAAATCGGTGAGCGGCGATGATGAGGCGGAGGCCGACGATCTTGATGCCGCCGCTGCTTCGCCGGCGGGCGATCCACTGCCGAAGCTCCGCGAGGCCAACCGCAAGCTGAAGGCCCTCCACGACGTAAGCGATGCCATTCACGAAACCTTTGATCTGCGCGAGTTGATGCACAAGGTGCTCAATCTCGTGCTCGATATTTTTCAGGCCGAGAGGGCGGTGATCCTACTCTACGACGAGTCCGACGGAAAGCTGCGACCGGCGGCGGCGCGCAATCGACAAAAGACAACGGCGAAGCTTGCCGTGAGCCAGACGGTTGTCGACTATGTGGCCGCGCAAAAACGCTCGGTGATCAGCGCCGACGCACTGTCGGATCCGCGCTTCGACCCGAGCGAAAGCATCGCTCTCCAAAACATAAACTCTGTCATGTGCGTGCCGCTCACGAGCAAGGGCAAGAGCCAGGGTGTTCTGTATGTGGACAATCGCGGCCAGGTGCGCCGATATGAGCAGGATCATCTGCGGCTGCTCACGATCATCGCCCGGCAGGCGGCCACAGCCATCGACAACGCCCGGTCGTACATGGAGCTTCACCGTGAGCGCGAAGTGCTCAAGCGGCAGATCGGCGAGAAGTATGCGATCATCGGCCAGAGCGAGCGCCTCAAGGACGTGCTCGAGCAGGTCGGCCAGGTGGCGCACGGCGACACGACGGTGCTCATCTGCGGCGAAACGGGCGCCGGCAAGGAGCTGATAGCGCGCGCCATACACGACGCAAGCGTGCGGGGCAACGGGCCGTTTACGATCGTCAACTGCGCCTCGATACCGGAGTCGCTGCTCGAGAGCGAGCTGTTCGGCCACGAGAAGGGCGCGTTCACCGGGGCGGATCGCAGGAGGAGCGGAAAGTTTGAGCTGGCCGATCGCGGAACGCTCTTTCTCGACGAAGTCGGCGAGGTGAGCCTTGCCATCCAGACCAAGTTCCTGCGCGCCGTCGAGGAGAAGGAATTTGACAGGGTCGGCGGAACCAGGCCGGTGTCGGTCGACGTGCGGATCGTTGCCGCCACGAACCGCGACCTGGCGCAAATGGTGCGTGAAGGCACGTTTCGCCGGGACCTTTATTACCGCCTGGACGTAGTGACGATCGATGTGCCGCCGCTGCGAGACCGGCGCGACGACATTCCGCTGCTGGCCGATTATTTCCTCAACATCCTTGCCCGCGAGATGGGCCGGCCCGTGCCGAAAATAGGCGACGGCGCCCTCGAGCTGATGACAGCCTACCATTGGCCCGGCAACATTCGCGAGCTGAAGAACGCGATGGAGCGCGCGATACTGCTGGGTGGCTCCGGTTGTATCGAGATAGACGATCTGCCTCCCAGCCTCATTGCCGGCAACGGTGCGCCGGGGGCGAATGACTTGGCGCGGGGCACCCGGCCGCCGCTCTTTCCTCTGGCTCCCGCCGTTCAGGATCTGGAGCGCCGGGCCATACGCGAAGCGCTCGCGCTCGCGAAAGGAGTCAAGAGCCGGGCGGCCGAACTGCTCGGAATCTCCAGGCCGACTCTCGACAAGAAACTCCGAGAATACGGAGACCTCTGACGAGGACGCAGAATGAACAAAAACGGAATGGCGCGGCGATTGCTTCCTCGCCGCGATCCCACTTTCATAAAAGGACATTCGCCTTGCAGTACCTCGTCAAGGCCGCTGTGCCTGTTTGCAGCCCCTTGAGCACGGCCGATTCCGGCGAGATATTTCGCGCCGTTTCGCAGTTGCCGCAGCCGTTTTTCATCGACAGCTCGATGGTCGGTGAGCGCCTTGGCAGGTTCTCTATTCTCGGCGCACAACCTTTTGCAGCGATCTCGAGCAAAGGTCGGGCCATCACGACGGTACAGAACGGCCGCACGCGGAAGTTCCTGGGCGATCCTTTCCCCTCGCTGCGCGAGATGCTCCAGCGTTACGGGCGACCCGCCGCCGGCAGCGGACGATGGCCGTGCGCCGGAGGGGCTGTCGGCTATCTTTCGTACGATCTCAAGCATTTCATCGAGAGGCTGCCCGACGCAGCCGTCGACGACGTCGGCTGGCCGGATATGTACTTCGGATTCTATGATGCGGTTGTGTGCGTCGACCACCATGATGCCTGCGCGGCGGTGATCGCATACGATGGCGATGGCGGCCGCGCGCAAGCCAGGGCCGATCGCCTGCGAGCGCACATCGAGCAGGCCGACCGGGGTACGCCGCCGCCGCCGGTCTCGCAGCATTCCGCGGGGCTCAAGGGCAACTTCACCCGCGAAGGCTACATCGCGACGGTCCGGCGCTGCAAGGATTACATCGCCGCCGGAGACATCTTCCAGGTGAACCTCTCGCAGCGATTCGACACGACCGTCGGCCTGGCGCCGCCGGCACTCTACGAGCGGCTGAGGGCGATCAATCCCGCGCCGTTTGCCTGCTACCTGCAGCATGGGGACTACGCGGTGCTCAGCTCGTCGCCGGAGCGTTTTCTGAAGGTCAGCAGGCCCCACGACGCCGCGCAGTGGCACGTGGAAACCCGCCCCATCAAGGGCACGCGCCCGCGCAGGCCGGGCCACGAAGCGTTCAACGAGCGAATGCGACGCGAACTCATCGGCAGTCCGAAGGACAACGCCGAACTGACGATGATCGTGGACCTCGAGCGCAACGACCTGGGCCGCGTGTGCAGCTACGGCAGCGTGAAGGTGACCCAGAGGGTGGTGCTCGAGGAGTATCCGACCGTGTACCATCTGGTGGCAACCGTCGAGGGCGACCTGCACCATGGCAAGGATATCATCGACCTGCTCAAGGCCACGTTTCCCGGCGGCTCGATAACGGGCGCACCCAAGATACGGGCGATGGAGATCATCGACGAACTCGAGCCGACCAGGCGCGGCGTTTACACCGGCGCGATCGGTTACATATCGTTCGACGGCACCGCGGATTTCAACATTGCAATTCGAACAATCCTGATGAAGGGGCAGCGGGTGCTCTTTCAGGTGGGCGGCGGCATCGTTGCCGACTCCGACCCTGCGGCGGAGTATGACGAAACCCTCGTGAAGGCTGAAGCGCTCTTTGATGCGCTAGGCTGCGAGCGCCCCGAAAGAGCACAGCATACCTGAAATGGGTCGGTGGGTCTGTGGGTCTATGGGTCTGTGGGTCTGTGGGTCTGTGAATCGTCCTCGTCGTCGTCCTCGTCGTCGATCCGGCTTCTTCGCCCGGTCTTTGGGACGTGCCTTTACCCGCGCTTATTGGGTC
>JABMSA010000275.1 GCA_013202185.1 Planctomycetota bacterium | reverse complement strand
CGTATCCATAATCGCGTGCGGCTGTATGGTTTGCCTCGCGCTCGAGGCCGCCGAATCGCTCGCGGCCAAGGGCATCAATGCGCGCGTGATCAACATGGCCGGCATCAAGCCCATCGACCGCGACGCCATCATCGCCGCCGCATCACAAACCGCCGGCATCGTCACCGCCGAAGAGCACCAGGTCATCGGCGGGCTGGGCGGCGCCGTTGCCGAGATCGTCGGCGAGGCCCACCCCTGCCCGGTGCTGCGAGTTGGAATGCAAGACAAGTTTGGCGAGTCCGGCACGCCCGCCGAAGTAATGGCCAAGTACGGCCACAGCGCCGAGAAAATCGCCGAGACCGCCGAAACGCTCATGAAGAACTGCAAGTGTGGGTGAAGGCGGCGGATTCACGTCGTGCGCGTCTGCTAAAATCCCACCGGCGGCAGGCCTGCCGGCCCGGGCCGCCGTAGCGTGACTCTTCATCGGAGATGCAGCATTCATGACCTTCCGGGCTTTCGCCATCGGCTTCATACTGCTCGTGCTGCTGACGCTCGCTTCCTCGCACAACGGGAGCAACGTCATCACGGGTGCGACGCAGTTTCCGATGATAGTGGTCTTCCTCCTCATCGTCTTCTCGGCGGTCATCAATCCGATTCTGAGGCGGCGCAAGTCGGACAGAATTTTCACCCAGGCCGAGATGGCCGTGATATGGTGTATGCTTGCCGCGGGGCTTACCGTGCCGTCGTGCGGCGTGATGCGTTACCTGCTTCCGATGCTGGTGGCGCCGTTTTACTTCGCGGCGGAGGGCAGCACCTGGCCGGGGGCCTTCTATCAGCATATCCCAGATTGGCTCGTGCCGTCGAAGGACATCAACAGCCCAATCGTCATGATGTTTTACGAGGGCGCGGGCGATGACCCGGTGCCGTTGAAGATGTTGGCGCCATGGGTGGTGCCTTTTTTCTGTTGGGGCATCATGCTGATGGCGGCGTTTCTTCTGATGTTCTGCATAGCCGCAATCATTCGGAAGCAGTGGGTGGAGTACGAACGGCTCAGCTTTCCGCTCGCGCGGATTCCGATGGAGATCACGGCCCCGCCGGAGGAAGGCCGTTTTCTCAATGCGCTGTTTCGCAGCAAGCTGATGTGGATGGGCGCCGCGATTCCGATCTTCTTCTGGGGGCTCCACATCATAAACGGGTTCCTGCCGTCCTTCCCCGTCATCAATCAGGTCAACTGGCAACTTTGGGGCGTGTTCGCGGGGATTTTCGGCGCGGGCTGGCAGGGTTGGTCAACAATCATCTTCCTGGCCGTCGGCATAACGTTCCTGCTGCCGACGGATGTGTCGCTGTCGCTGTGGCTGTTCTACGTGCTGGGGACCGTGCAGCGGAGCATCCGGATAAGCTGGGGATACGCCGGCGACGGGGGCAACTTCGATTTTCAGCAGCAGCTCGGCGGATACTTTGCTTTTGCCGCAGTCGCACTGTGGACGATGCGCCATCACCTCAAAGACGTATTCCGCAAGGCGTTTCTCGGCGCGAAAGACATCGATGATTCCCGCGAGGGCATGTCGTATCGGTTTGCGGTGTTCGGCGGCATACTCGCCGTGGCCGTGATCGTCGGATGGTTCATGGCGATAGGCTGCAACCCGCTCGTGGCGCTCGTGGTTGTGGGGATATCGTGCGTTGCATTCCTGGTATTGGCTCGCTTTGTGGCGCAGTGCGGGCTCTACCACTCAGCGTTTCGGCCGGAGCCGCTTTCGATCGCGCAGGATCTCGTGGGCAATGTCAACATGGGCCCGAAGGGCCTGACGGCGGCGACGTTTTTCCAGGCGTCGCTGCTCGCAGATCAGCGCGAAGTGCTAATGCCGGCGGTGATCAACAATACCAAGGTGGCGGAAAACAAGCTCGACCTCCGGAAGATCTTTGCGGCGATGATGCTGGCCGTGGTCGTCTCTTACAGCATTTCGTTCTTCGCGCAGGTATACGGCTATTACAAGGCCGGCGCACCAGGCGAAAGCTCATATCACGCGGTGAGCATTCCCAGGGGCTACTCCGAGCGGCTGGCGTCGTCCGTCACGGAGGACACGGGCGCGCTGAACATCGGACGGCGCGGGGTGCAGCACATCCTGGTCGGCGCCGGCACATTCGCCCTGGTGCATTGCCTGCGGGCGCGGTTCTACTGGTGGCCCGTGCATCCTGTGGGTCTGCTGATGATCCGAACGTGGCCGATGCAGTACGGCTGGATATCGGTCTTCATCGGCTGGCTGTGCAAGGTGCTTGCCCAGAAGTACGCTCGAGGGCGAATGATGGCCACCGTGCGCCATTTCTTTCTCGGGCTAATCATCGGAGAAGTGCTAATGAGCACCCTCCAGACCGTCATCGGATTCATTGTGTAACGGCACCCGGCCGCGCGTCCGGACCAGAAGCATCAAGAATGTGAGGACTTACAGAATGAGCACGAAACGGCTAATCGCAATCAGCCTCATCATTGTCTTTGCGCTGGGAAGTTGCACGTCTGTGGTTATGTTGCTGCGGCGCGACGATCCCCCGCCCAACGACGGGGACCTCCGCCCGACGCGGCTCGAAATCCCCGACGACGAAAATGCCTTCACCTACTTCGACAAGGCGTGCGTCGCCCTTGCATGGCCGGAAGGGGAAGAGGACGAAAAGATTGACGCCATCTTCGATGGCGAGGAGTGGGACGCGGCACTCGTCGAGCGCCTCTTGAAGGAGAACGAGGAAACATTCAAATGGCGAGACAAGGGATTGGCTTGCGCGCAGATGCAAGTTCCCGAGCTTGACCAGGGATTTGCTACGCTGTTGCCTTACCTCAGCCCTTGGCGAAAGATTGCAGAACTGAGCCGGCTGCGTGCACTCTACCTCGCGAAGTCCGGCGATGAAGCAGGGGCGCTCGACGAGGCAATGAAGAACGTCTTGTTCGGCCGGAAGATAGAAGAGAGCCGGGGGGCAATCATCCATTACGTTGTGGCTGTGGCCGTCAAGAAGATTGGGCTGCGCACCGTAAGAGAAGTCCTGCCGGAAACGAAGCTGAAAGCGGACGCTTTGAATGATCTCGTCAAACAGCTTCGCCTTCTGGGGCCCGATGCCGAAGGCTTGGCCAATGCCGTTCGGGTAGAGTACGCAGCATCGTGTGACGAGGTAGATACGGTCGCGGCCAGCGGGGCGCCGTGCTACTTGGGCTTATAGTTGCCCTTTCCCTTGAACTTGGAATCCCGGTTCCTGTTCAAGCCCAACCGAACAAAGCGGCTATTCGCGGAAGCATATCGTACGCTGATAAGGCTCATCGGCAAGACCTACAAGG
>JABMSA010000274.1 GCA_013202185.1 Planctomycetota bacterium | reverse complement strand
GTGGATGAGGGGATTCCATCCCAAAGCCAGAACATCTCCCACCAAGCCGAACGGCATCCCTGTCTGTGTATCCGCTCTGATTGTGCTTGACAAACAGCCGCTCATCTGGTATAAATAATGTCTTAGACAACGGGTAATCGATCGAGATACAGGCCGTCGAACGTCCTTCGAGGATGCGCCGGCCTTCTTGTTATCGCAAAAGGAAGCCGCCCGAGGCATCCGCATTTCCGACGGCATGATTGGGAAAACAGACGCATGAACGAAAACTGCAAAGAAACTCTCCAGGGAAAACTGACGGACGAAAACTACGAGAAGCTGATCCGGCTCGACAACCCGAAGCTGCACCAATTCGTGGCCGATGCAATAGAACTGTGCAACCCCGACTCCGTATTCGTCTGCACGGATTCGGCCGACGACATCGCGTACATCCGCAAGCTTGCCGTGGAAACCGGTGAAGAAAAGCAACTCGCCACCGAAGGGCACACCGTTCACTTCGACGGCTACGAAGACGCCGAGCACCACGACCAGGGCCGCGACAAGGCAAACACGAGGTACCTTCTTCCCCCGGGCGTTGACCTCGGCAAGAGGCTCAACACCGTCGACAAGGCCGAAGGGCTTGCAGAAATCAAAGGCTGCCTCCGGGGCAGCATGACGGGCCGCCAGGTGCTGGTCCGCTTCTTCTGCCTTGGCCCCACCGGTTCGGAGTTCTCGATCTCCGGTGTGCAGATCACCGATTCGGCCTACGTGGGCCACAGCGAGGACCTTCTATACAGGTCCGGCTACGAGCAGTTCAAGCTTCTTGGCAGCTCTACAGAGTTCTTCCGCGTGCTGCATTCCGCCGGCGAAGTGGAAAACAACGTGAGCGTAGCCACCGACAAGCGGCGCATCTACATCGACCTCGAAGATGAGATCGTCTACAGCGTAAACACGCAGTACGGCGGCAACACAATCGGGTTCAAGAAGCTCTCGCTGCGGCTGGCCATCCGCAGGGCCGATCGCGAGGGCTGGCTCGCCGAGCACATGCTCATAATGGGCGTGCACGGGCCGGGCAGCCGCGTAACGTACTTCGCCGGCGCATTCCCAAGCTTCTGCGGAAAGACGTCCACCTCGATGATCAACGGCGAAACGATAGTGGGCGACGACCTCGCATACCTGCACCGCAAGGCCGGCCGCGTGCATGCCGTGAACGTGGAGTCGGGCATCTTCGGCGTAATCGAAAACGTCAACGCCGACGACGATCCCGTCATCTGGAACACCATCACCAACCCCGGTGAAATCATCTTCTCTAATATCCTGGTCACTGACGGCGTGCCATACTGGATGGGCGACGGCCGCGAACATCCCGAGCGCGGGATCAACTACTCGGGCGAATGGCACACCGGCAAGACCGACAAGAACGGCAAGACCATATCGCCGGCCCACAAGAACGCCCGCTACACTGTGCGGCTCAGCGACCTCTCGAACCTCGACGAAAAAGCCGAAGACCCCGAGGGCGTGCCCGTGGGCGGGATCATCTACGGCGGGCGCGATTCCGACACCTGGGTGCCCGTGCAGCAGGCATTCAACTGGATGCACGGCGTTGTCACGATTGGCGCCAGCCTCGAGTCAGAGACCACCGCGGCAACGCTCGGCGCAATGGGCGTGCGCACATTTCAGCCCATGTCGAACCTCGATTTCGTTTCCCTGCCGCTGGGGCGTTACGTGCAGAACCACATGGATTTCGTTACTGCCTTGGAGCATCCGCCGATCATTTTCGCCGTCAACTATTTCCAGAAGAACAGCGAAGGCGAATACATTACCGGCATGAACGACAAGAACGTGTGGGTGAAGTGGATGGAGCTGCGCGTGCACGGCGACGTAGATGCCATCCGCACCCCGGCCGGAGACATTCCGCTTTACGAAGACCTCCAGAAGCTGTTCCCGGCGATCATCGGCGCGGAATACACACGCGAGCAGTACGTTGAGCAGTTCACGCTGCGCATTCCCGAGAGCGTCAGTAAAATCGACAGGATCGAGGAGATCTATCGCACGGAGGTGGCCGACCCGCCGCAGGTGCTTTTCGACCTTCTTGCCGAGCAGCGCGAGCGCCTCGAGGAGGCGGAGAAGAAGCACGGCCCGTACGTGTCGCCGTTTGACTTCGCCGGCGGGGCGTAAGGACGCCGGGCGCACATTCACAAGCAATGATCGTGCCGCAGCGGACAATGACCGGGGGAATTTCGCGGCCGCGCGCTGATCCGGCATCTCAGGGCCCTACCCAATCTTATCCCCGTGCCCGATATCCTCGAGCAGCTTCATGAAGCGGCGGCCGTATTCGACGTAGTTGGCGAATCTGATTTCGTCGGGCGACTTGACGCTCGCATCGTGGACTACGACCGCCAGGTGCGGCTCCATTGAAATGCCGCCGTCGTAACCGTTGTCGAGGAGATCCTTGACGATCGCGCGGACGTCGCCCTGGCCCTCGCCGGGAAATCTGAAACCAATGTTCTCGCCGTTGATGTGATCCCACAGACCATCCTTGATGTGCACGTAGGCGATGTGATCCCTGACACGCTGGTAGAACTCCCAAGGCGATTGCGTCGGATAGGGCTTGGGTCGGGCCTTGTCCAGCGAGAAGATCGGGTTGCCGGTATCGAAGACAAGCTTGAGCCCCGGCACGTTCTCCACGAGCTCGAGGGTGTAGCTCCACCCCATGCCGCCGTAGTTCATGCAGTTTTCGTGCACGGGCGTGATGCCCGCATCGGTGAACATCTTGTGCAGTTCGCCGACGCGGCGGAAACGTTCTTCTTTCATCTGGTCGTCGGGCCCGCGATCCTTGAGCACGGCGAAGCTCATGATGCGGATGAGCTTTGTGCCCAGGCGCTGCATGCGCGGGATCGCCCGCCTCGCTTCCTCGAGGGAAGAGCCGAACGGCTCGTCGATGTTCTTGCCCCAGTTTGCGATGGCCGAGCCGAAACAGTTGATTGATATCCCGGCATCCTCGAGCTTGCCGCAGACCTCGTCGAACTGCTCGTCGGGGACGTCGTGGATATTGCGTCCGTCGATGTTTCGCGACTCGATATTCTTCCAGCCCAGTTCCTTCGTTGCGCGAATCTGGCCGTCGAGATCGGCTGCGGCTTCGTCTGCAAATCCGGTGAGATACATTCTTTGCTCCTTGATCCAGCAAATTCCCAATTTCGAGCGTCATTGTATAAGGACCGGCCTCTTGATGCAAGGAATGTCTGGGCGAGAAACGCAGCCCGAAGGCAAGAGAATGGTTCCGCCGGGTTCATTGCCGGTCAGCTTCGAAAACACCGAGCAATGTCGTCCGCCTGCGGAGCAAATACGAGCGACCCTACCTAACCTGTAGCTATTACAGCACTTGCAACTCTTAATTGTGCCAGGCACAGAAAATGGGCGCCGCTTTGTCAAGGCGCTGCGGCCGATCATTTCCCGATGCAGAAGCCGGAGAAGATGCGGTCGAGGATGTCGTCGGCGCAGACCTGGCCGGTTATCTCGCCGAGTGCGTCGAGCGCTACGCGCAGATCGAGGGCTGTGAATTCGGTGCTCAGGTCGCTCTCGGCGGCGGCTTGCGCTCGGGCCAGGGCTTCGCCCGCCCGACGGATGGCCGAGCTGTGCCGGGTGTTGAGCAAAAAGCTCGGGGCGGAAGAATCAATGTGCCCGGCGCGCACGACTTCCATCATCGCACTCTTCAGCTCTTCAATGCCGGTTCCGTCCGTGCATGATGTTGTTGCGACGCGGTCGGGCGGGGCGGGCAGCTTTTCCGCCGCCTGGTGCGCCGGCAGGTCGGCCTTGTTCAGTACTGCTATTCGGTGTGTGGGGGCGAGGGCGCGCCAGAAGTCGATCTCGTGTGATGTCAATGCCTGCGAGGTGTCGATGACAAGGAGAACGAGATCGGCCGACTCGGCGGCGATGCCTGCTCGGCGCACGGCTTCCTGTTCGATGAGGTCGTCGGTGTCGCGCGTTCCGGCGGTGTCGGTGAGGCGGAAGAGGTGGCCGTCGATCTCGAGGAG
>JABMSA010000273.1 GCA_013202185.1 Planctomycetota bacterium | reverse complement strand
TCGTCCTCGTCGTCGATCTGTATTCTTCTTCACCCTCACCCTCGTCCCAGTCCTCGTCGTCGATCCTTCCGCTCCGCCCGGCCTTTCTGTGCTCCCCATTTTGCCGCTACACTTTTTGCAGCTTGGCGTGTTCGAGCACCAGCCTCTTGACTCCGACGCCCTGGAATCTCACGAGCACGGTGCTCCTGCTGCCGGAGCCGCTGCGGGCGATGATCTCGCCGCGCCCGAACGTAGGATGCTGCACGTGCTGGCCCAGTTCGAAAGTTTCCACATCTTCGTGCCCGTGCACGACGTCGGGCGCCACGGCTCGCTCGTAGCGCGGGCTGATCGACAGCTCGGGCTCCGGCTCAAATGCCGGTAAGCCGAAAGCGGTGAGTTTCTCGATAACTTCCTCGGGAATCTCACGGATGAATCGCGAAGGCAGCGCCGGCATTGTCATTCCGAAGCGCATCCGCTGAGCGGCGCACGTAATGAACAACTCCTTCTGGGCGCGCGTGATCGCCACGTAACACAACCGGCGCTCCTCCTGGAGCCTGCCGAGCGGGTCGTTCTGACTCTGCAGCGGAAACAGGCCCTCCTCGAGGCCGGTGATGAACACAACGGGGAACTCGAGGCCCTTGGCAGCGTGCACCGTCATCAGCGACAGGCGGTCGTCGCCATCCTGGTATTCGTCGATCTGGCTGATGAGCGCCACCTCCTCGAGGTAGCCCCGGAGCGTGCCGTCGGGAGTGCGCTCGACATACCGCGCGGCGGCGGTCACCAGCTCGCCGAGATTGCGGTCACGATCCTCTTTCGCCGTGTCTTTCGACGCCCGCACCCAATCGAGGTAGCCGCTCTTCTCAATCGTCTGTTTAGCAATATCGGCCACCGACCCGCTGAGGGCGCCCAGCGTCTCCATCAGCTTCCCGAACTTTCCCAAGGCCTTGAGTGCGCGGCTCGGCATGCCCTGTATCTCTTTGCAGCGGCCAATGGCATCCATCAGCGTCAGGTGGTTCTCTCTTGCCCAGGCTTGCAGGCCGGCCTGCGTTTGCGTTCCGATGCCGCGCGGCGGGGTGTTGATTATTCTCTGCACCGAAAGATTGTCGCGGTCATTCACCAGGACCCGCAGGTAGGCCAGGATGTCCTTGATCTCTTTGCGGTTGTAAAACTCCACCGTGCCCACAATGACGTAGGGAATTCCCTCGAGAGCAAGAACCTGTTCGAAAGAGCGCGACTGTGCATTGGTGCGATAGAAGATTGCCACGTTGCCGTAAGAGTATCCGCCGGCGCGCAGCTTGTCGATCTGTTCGACGACCGCCTCCGCTTCGCCGCCTTCGTCTCCGGCCGCGATCAGGCGCACTCTTGTGCCTTCGTCGGAGTTGGTGTAGAGCGCCCGGTCGATGCGTTCGTCGTTGTTGACGATCACCTGCTCGGCGGCCTTGAGGATGCGCTTCGTCGAGCGGAAATTCTCCTCGAGCTTCACGACTTTTGCGTCGGGATACTCCTTCACAAACTCGAGGATGTTGCTGATGTCGGCGCCGCGCCAACCGTAGATCGACTGGTCCGGGTCGCCCGTCGCGCAGATGTTGCGGTGCTTGGCGGCGAGTTCTCTCGCGATCAGATACTGAGCGTGGTTAGTGTCCTGGTATTCGTCGATCAGCACATAATTGAAGCGTGCGCGCCAGTGCTCGAGGAAATCGGTTTCGCTGCTCACCAGCTTGGCCACGTGGAAAAGCAAGTCGTCGAAGTCCAACGCCTGGTTCTGCTCGAGTGCAGCCTGGTACTGCATGTATACCCGCGCCGCGTTCTGCTCGAAGAAGCTGCCGGCCTTGTTCGCGAATTCTTCGGGGCCGATCATGTCGTTCTTGGCGTTGCTGATAGCCCTCTGTATGCTTCGGGGCGGCCAGTGCTCGGTATTGATCTCGAGGCGCTTCATGCACTCCCTGATGCAGTTTGCCGAGTCGCCGGCATCATATATGGTAAAATCCTTCTCGTAGCCGATTGCATCGCTGAACTGCCTCAGCATCCGTGCGCACATCGAGTGAAACGTCGACACCCACACGCCGCGCCGGCCGCCGAGCTTTGCGATGCGCTCCTTCATCTCGCCCGCAGCCTTGTTGGTGAACGTTATCGCGAGGATATCCCACGGCCGCACTCCCTGCTCGATGAGGTAAGCCACGCGGCGCGTGATCACGCGCGTCTTGCCGCTGCCCGCCCCGGCAACCACCAGCAGCGGCCCATCCATATGCGTTATCGCCTCGACCTGCGCGGGCGTGCAATCATCCAGTATTCCCATTCCGTCACTCCGCCGGTTGGCGTATGCCGTTGGTCCGTTGACTTCCTCTATCATAACAGACGGGGCGGGTAAGAATCAAGTGTGAGGTGCAACGGCGGAGAAGTGGGCAATGCTCTTACGGTGCCAGGCATCTGTTCAGAGTGACCGAAAATGACACATCTCGGTTTTGGCGGGCGTCCCCCTGCCAGCTCGACTGGCAGGAGGCGAAGTTCGGTAGCGAGCAATGAGGGAGGAAGCGAAGAAAAAAGGGGAAAACAAACATTTTCCTTGACACCGCCCCATGATATTGTTATGATTAATGTCGTCATGGTCAGTTAGCAGCATAAACTCGGAGGCAGATGGTGGACAATGTGGTTCTCAAGCACTTTCGTGCCTGGATTCTGATCCCGGCAATGGGATCGGAAAGGAGGTCTTCCGGCTAACGGGTCATGACATAAAAGATGTACAGACGCCCCGACCCGGAGACCCGGGCCGGGTTTTTTTGTGCCTCTATCAGGCCCCCGGCCGGCGGCAGGAGGGAACTGCACCGACAGATAGCGTTCTGACAAGGAATTCGAAAATGGATCTGAATTGCAAACTTCCCGACGAAGTCGCCCGGCGGCTGTCAGACCAGCTCGGGCAGGACGAAACGATACGCTACGCGCTCGCCAGCGACCTCACGCTCGAAAGGCAGTTTGGCCACAGCTATATCGTTGTCACCGACACCAAGGTGGCTGCATGCGATTTCGAGAACCATGCTTGCACGCTCGACCTTGCCAGGATCAAAGAGGTGAAGGTCGACGAGCTTTTCGGCAGTTGCAGGCTGGTGGCGGTCACCGACGAAGGCGAAAAGCGGCTGATCTACTACACGAAGGTCCACGTGCCGGAGTTTGCCGCTCTGTGCCGCGTCATCAACGACCTCATCGCCGACCGCACACCGGTAGTGCCCGACGAGCACGAACGCGCCCTGTGCCCGAAGTGCGGCGCGCCGCTGCCAGAGCGCGGCGAGAGCTGCCCGCTGTGCGTGCCGAAGTTTGAAGTGCTGCGCCGGCTGCTCGGCCTCGTGGGACCCTACAGGCGCAGAGCGATCTTCCTGATGGGCCTGACGTTCGTGGGCGTTGCGGCCATGATGTGGCCGCCGTACCTTGTTCAGCTCATCGTCGACGATGCAATCAAGAACAAGGACATTTCCAAGCTTGTATTGCTCATCGGCGGGATGCTCGTCAGCGGGTCCATCTTTTTTGGGGCAAGCTATCTGCGCCGTGGCCTCAGCGCCTGGCTGGCGTTCAGAGTGGTCGCCGACCTACGCAATCGCCTGCACGCTCATCTGCAGCTTCTGCGCATGCAATACATGACACGCCGCGATGCCGGCGAGATCGTCTCGCGAGTAATGCACGATACCAGCGAGCTGCGCGAATTCCTGATCGAAGGACTGCCGCATCTGCTCGTCAACAGCATCTCCTTCGTGGTCATTCTTGTGATCCTTTTCGCCAAAGACGCCAGGCTGGCGGTGCTGGCCCTTCTGCCGATACCGTTTCTAATCGGCGGCGGAGGCATGTTCTGGAAGAAACTGATCCCTCTTTTTCACAAGCGGGGCAGCAGGTTCGGCTCGCTCCATTCGATCCTCAGCGAGTCCATCGGCGGCCTCAAGGCGGTTAAGGCTTTCTCGCTGGAAAAACAACGCGCAAGCCACTTCAGCAAAAGCAACGAGAGCCTTTTCGGTGTCTGCTTCAATGTCGAGCGCACTTTCGTCGGGTTCTTCGAAGTCATGTTTTTCATCATGCGCCTGGGCATCATTGCGGCATGGTTCATCGGCGCATGGCAGATCATAAAAGACGACTCAACGGCCCTCACAACAGGCACTCTCATCGCATTTGTGGGCTACATGCGGCTGCTATACGAACCGATGAGATGGTTCGCCGCCATCTTCAACTGGATGTCGCACGCGCTCTCGGGAGTCGAGCGGATCTTCGGAGTGCTCGATTCATCCCCGGAGGTATACGAGGCGCCCGACGCCATCGTCATACCACGGATACAAGGCCGCATCGCGTTCGACGACGTCCACTTCAGCTACGAGCGCGGCAAGGAAGTGATCAAGGGCATGTCGTTCGACATCGCCCCGGGCGAGATGATCGGACTCGTCGGAAAGTCCGGCGCCGGAAAAAGTACAATCATCAACCTGATGTGCCGCTTCTACGACGTCGACTCCGGCCTGATCAGAATAGACGACCACCCCATCGACAAGATCGGCCTCACAAACCTGCGAAGCCAGATCGGCATCGTCATGCAAGAGCCCTTCCTCTTCAACGCGAGCATCATGGACAACATCCGCTGCTGCTCGCCGGACGCCGCGTTCGAGGACGTCGTGAAGGCGGCAAGAGCGGCCAATGCGCACGATTTCATAATCGACAAAGAGGACGGCTACGACACCGTCATCGGGCAGGGCGGCATCGCACTCTCCGGCGGCGAGAAGCAGCGCATCGCAATCGCCTGCGCCATACTCCACAACCCGCCCATCCTCATCCTCGACGAAGCGACGTCGTCGGTGGACAGCGAAACGGAGAAGGCCATCCAGGAAGCGATCGCCACGCTCATAAAGGACAGAACAACCATCGCCATCGCGCACCGCCTCGCGACCCTGCGCAACGCGAACCGCCTGATCGTAGTCGACGACGGCAAGATCGCCGAGATCGGCACTCACAACGAACTGTTGGCCGCCGAAGGCATCTACGCCGGCCTCGTCAAAGTGCAAACCGAACTCACCGCGCTCAAATCAACCGCGTGGGAAGGATAAAGCCATGGATGAAATGACGCGAGAATTCAGCCTCGTGCGCAAGCACGACCAGGTCTTCCTCAGAGGCGCCGACGGCAGCGAGGTGCCGGTAAGGATCGTGTGGACAAGGCCCATCAGCGGCAGAGGCAGCGAAATCTCTCTGCTGGACGAAAAGAAAAAAGAGATCCTGATGCTCAAGAGCATTGAGCTTCTCGATCCGGACTCGCGCACCATCGCCGAATCCGAGCTTGAGCACCGCTACCTCGTGCCGCGCATAACGAGCGTCATCAGCACATCGCCGCACTTCGGCAGCCGCTACTGGGACGTCGAAACGAATCTCGGCCGGCGTCGCTTCGTGCTCAAAGACCCGAACAAGAACGCGGTGTGGGTGACCGAAGACCATCTCGTCATCCGCGACACCCTCGGCAACCGCTACGAGATCAACCCCTTCAGCAGGCTCGACGACCACTCCCGCGCGGAGGTGGATAAGGTGATTTAGGCACGCACGGTTCTCCTTGAATCGCCCGCATGTCCCGGTTACCATTTCCACGTCGAAGAACCGGCGTTGCAGGGTCGCGCGGCAATGCGCAGAACTGGTTCAAGGAAAACTCATCATGCATATCGAAATCCCCTTCGGAAATGAGACTCTCACACTCCAGATCGATCTGCCGGACGAACAGGTGGTGGTCGCACGAAGCAAGAATCCTCCCGGGGCCGGCTCGTGGGCCGAAGTTGTCGGGGAGGCGCTGTCGCAGCCGCTCGGGACCGGGCCGATTCGCGAAGAGGATCTCAGCGGGAAACGCGTGGTGGTTATCACCGACGATTGGGGC
>JABMSA010000272.1 GCA_013202185.1 Planctomycetota bacterium | reverse complement strand
TCTCCTGACGGGTCGGTTGGGAAACATTCTCTACGGCTCCCAATATATGACCAAAAGTGGGCCGCAAAATCAACTATCTTCCGTCGTAAGTCACGGATATACAATACGTTAAGGCAGTGTTCAAAAAGCGCCGCGCCCAAACCTTTTCTTCAGAAAAGTTTCCTCCCAGATTGGCATTCAATCCTTAATCATCCACACACATCTCGACAGCGGGGAGGGAACTCTTTGAAAAGAGCTTCCCCCATGCCTTCTCAAACTCCGACTTGCCGCAGGCAAGTTGTCTGTAAGTCTGGAGACGGAATTGTCCAATTCACGCTGAACCAGTACAACCCATCAGACAATGTATTGCCTTGCTTGGAGCATGAATTTGTGATATTCTTGTGAAAGGGCGATTTCTGCGACCGATTTTCTCAGAGGAGAGGAGTCCATTGACGCGCCGCGCTACGGCGTCGGAGGGAGAAGGTACAGCTTCATCGGCGAAGAACCCCCGAGCCGCGCCGCTCACCCACAACGATGAAACGTTATCTCGTCCATTATCCCAGGGCCGCCGCCACGGCCGTAAGCTCGGCGATAGTGCTGGCGGTCCTTATGATCGCCGCCATCGCCGAAGGTGATCCCACCAGGGACCATACGCGCGCGCTCCTTAAGCTGCGCGCCGGACGCGACGTTACGGTGCTCGTCCTGGGCGGCTCGATCAGCCCGTTTGCCGATGCCGCCGATGCCGGCAACAAGGCCCCGTACGCGTGGTTCGTCCAATACCTGCGGCACGCTTTTCCCCAAGCCAATGTCGCTATGGTCCGGAGCGTGTGGAATGATGCCACCGCCGAGCAACTCGAGGGCCTGGCCGAGCCGGTGCTGCGCGCTGTCAAGCCCGATATCACCATCCTTTGCCTGGGCGCGGGCGACTACAAGGCATCCACCCCGCCCGACACTTACGCCCGCGCGTGCGCCCGGCTGATAAGCAGCGTCAACTCGCGCGGCGGGTTCGTGATCGTCGCCGGTGCGATCCTGACCCAGGCGGTTGCGGCGCGGCCGTTGCACATCCATACCAGGAGCAGCGCCTTCGACGCCGGGTGCGTGTACGTGGACTTCGACGCACTGCTGAGGCGGTCGGAAATCCCCATCGGCGCGCTCCTCCAGGCCGGTCGGTACCTAACCGCAAAAGGCGCGGTGCTCGTGGCCGAGGGGCTCATCGGCGCCTGGTGCCGGCCTGTAGCCGACACCCACGGCCGGTTGCCCGACATCGAGATGAAGATATACGCCGGCGAGACTTCCCTCGGCGGATACCTGCGCGCCGATACCACGCTGCTGCCTCGCGGCGGGGAGGCGTTCGTCGGCGACGTTACAATGTTCTTCGGCGAGACTGCCGAGAGCCGCCGCATGATCGCACTGCCGGGCCAGCCCTTGGTGACGCCCTGGATCATGCGCATGCCCGTGAGCCTGGTCGGCGGTCGCAGCACTGTTGCGCCGCTCACAATGCAGATCAACAATACGGCGCAGCAATTCGGCTGCCGGATGCGCTATGTGGTCATTGCTCCGGCGATATTCGTAGATACCCGTTCGCCGCCGCCGGTTCCGCACCGGGCCCGAGCGATTCCGCCTGGGGCCTGCCGACCTCATATTCGGCAAGTACGGCGGCGCGTCCGACATCGACGCCGAGATCGAGATCAAGGGCGACGCCGCCGCGATCTATATAACGGCCACGATCGACGACCAGGTAGTTGTGCGCGAGGCGCCGAACTCCACCACGCCCGGCGACCGCGTCGAACTCCTGCTCGACCTCCGCCCGCAAAGGCAGGCGCGCATCGACCGCATCCCCGACGACGAACAGCCTCACCCGCCGCGCAAGTATGGCGACTGGCAGGGCGACCCGATCGCGTCCGCAGAGGTCTGTCGGATCGTCCTCACGCCCCCGACGGTCGACGGTTCGCCGCATTTTCGCGTCGAAGCACTCACACGGAACGAGGTGCGCAAGACAACGGTAAGACAACTGGCAGAAGCCGGCACGGCGCCGGAGGTGCCCGACGACTCGCCGGAGAACCCGCCGAAAGAACCGGGCGCCGGCGCCATCGAGGCGCTGCAAACGGCGGACGTGCAGTCGGCAATCACGCCAACCGGTTATCGGATCGAAGTGAGCATACCGTGGTCATCGCTCGACATCGCCGCCGGCCGGGCGATACAATCGTTCGGGTTTGATCTGATCCTGCAAGACTCCGACGGTGCAATGCCGCCGTGCAGCCGCCTGGTGCTATTCGGCGCCGACCCGCCCGATCCCTCCCTCTTCGGCCTGATCACGCACAACAGCCGCTACCGCAAGGGCCTGGTAAGAGTGATAGCTCCGTGAGCGGGCACGGATTCACAGCTAGCTGTTGATGATCTGTTGGAGCTTGCTTTGGGCGGCGGCGCGGCCGTGGGTGCGCAGCACGTCGAGGAGGTCGCTCTTGACGATGCTCTCGAATATGGCGCGGCGCTTCTCGGGGGACCGCACGTTCTCGAGAATACGCTTCCGGGAGGCGTCGAGCAGCTCGAGGTAGTCGGCGTATTCGGGTCCGAATTGCTTCTCGAGCGCCTGGCGAATGGTCCGCGCCAGCGCGGGTGATGCGCCGGACGTCGATACGCTGATTGCCAGGCCGCCTCTGCGGACGACTGCCGGCAGAAAGAAGCTGCACAGCTCGGGCACGTCTGCGACGTTTACGGGGATGCCGCGCTCGCGGGCGGCGTGGGCGGCCGAGGTGTTGACGGCCTCGTCGTCGGTGGCGGCTATCACGAGCGCCGCGCCGTCGACGTCGCTTTCGACGAACGGCCGCCGGTCGATCTGCACGGGGAGGTCTTCGATCTCGGGTGCGATCTCGGGGCTGATTACGTGAACGTGGCTGCCGGCGTCGAGCAGCCCCCTGACCTTGCGAAGGGCAACGCCGCCGCCGCCGATTACGAGGCACTGCCGGCCTTGGATGTTGAGATTGATCGGATAGAGTTTCTGCACGGGAATCGTCCTTTTTGCCGGTGAATCATTTTTAGCAGAATCATTTGTGGCAGAATCATTTTCAGCAGAATCATTTTCAGCAGAATCAATGATTCTGCCACCAATGATTCTGCCATCAATTCAAAAACTCTTCTGCTTTCGGAGTGCTCTCCGATTGCCGTGGATGATTCACGAGAGCATCCGCCGCTTGCGAATTGTCCACTCGATGGTCACGAGCACGAGAAACACCAGGAACATTCCCTGCGGGTCTTTCGCGAGGTACCTGAGAAAGCTGTGAACGAACCCGAGGCCGCGGGTGAGGTCCACCACCGGCATCACGACGTAATCCCACAGTGAGATTTCGCGATGGCTGCGCTTGCGCTGCTCTACGGTGCGAAGTGTTCGGCTGAGGTCGTCGAGCCGGACGAGCGAATAGTATTGGCCTCCGGTTTCGGCGGCGATGCGCTTGAGCAGTGGCTCGTTGATGTCGAGGTCGTCGAACTCGAGGTTGGGGCTGCCTACTCGAAACTGGAGGTCGAGCGGTTCGCCGAGCGGTTCGCCGTTGAGGGTGGCGTTCACTGATGCGGCGTATTCGCCGGGCGAGGGCGGCTCGAACATGCCTTCGTATTCGCCGGTGCTTCCGGGCGCGTATGTGAGCTGCACGGGGGTCTCGGTGCCGGAGGGCGCGGTGATGGCGGCGTAGAGGAGCGCCTGGCTGGTGGCGAGGCCCTCGTCGGCGCGGGCGCGGGCGAAAATCCGCACTGTCTCGCCGGGGTTGTAGCTGCGCTTGTCGGTGGAGGCGCTTATGCCGGGCTTCTGATCGCGCTCTCTCACGTCTTCGTTTGCCAGCCAGCGGATGGCCTGCCCCCAAAACTTGACGTAGGGCGTGTTGTGGCCGAGGCCCTTCATCTGGAAGAACCACCGCCAGGTGCTGTCGGCCGTGAGGGCCATGCTGCGTCCGGCGCCGTACTGCTGCACGGCGGCGATGATCATGGGGTTGCCGTCGTGGGCGGTCTTGCCGGGGTCGACTGCAAGGACGGTGGCGCCGGGCTTGCGGCCGAGCACTTCGGTGCTGCCGCGCAGCTCGGGGAGGGCGTCGTCGGCCTGCTTGCCGCGCGACTTGAAGAACTCGAGCGTGCCGCGGAATAGAGGATGGCCGCGCCCGTCGTCGGTGAGCTGGAGTGTGAAGGCATCCTTGAACTGACGGTCGCCGCGCCCGCCGATTGCAACTGGCAGTGCGTCGGCCACGGGGGTGTCGGCATATCCGCCCGGGCCAAACGACGCCTCGCCGCCGAGCATCAGGAAGCCGGCGCCGTCGCGCACGGCCCGCTCGATGATGTCGAGCTGCTGCTTCGAGAAGAGCGTGCTGTCGGTGTCGCCGAGGATTATCACGTCGAATTGCTTGAGGGTATCGAGGTCGGTTGGCAGGAGGTTGGTATCGGCGCTGCCGCCTCCCTGCTTGAGGAAAACGTCTTTGCGCGTCTGTACGAACGCGAGCAGCTCGATGTTGGGGTCCATGTCGAGCGTTCGCTTGAGGTACCTGTATTCCTGCCGCAGGGCGGCCTCGACGTAGAGCACCTTGATCCTGGGGTGGGTTACGATCACGGATACCGGGTACGAGTTGTTCTTGTGGATGCGCTCTTCGGGGTCGGGCGCTACGACGACCTCGAGCTCGAGCGGGCCGACGGCGTCGGGGGTGAAGCGCAGCGGCACTACTTGGGTCTTCCGGCCGGGCTCGAGCACAATTCTCGTCTCGGCCAGTTCTTTGTCGGCGGTCTTGAGGATCACGCTCATGGTTGCGACAATGCCGCACGACTCGACGTGTGCCTTGATTTCGGCGATGTTGTCGACGGTGGTGTATCGCGGCGCTTCGACGTGCTTTACGGCGATGTCCTTGATGTTCTCGCCGTCTGAGAGCGTTCCCACACCCACGGTGTTCACAATGATTCCCTGCTCGACTATGGCCTTTACCGGATCGCGCCCGCCGCTGTTGTCGATGCCGTCGCTTATCAGCATCAGCGATGCAATATCGGTGCCGGGCAGGGCGGCCCTGATGCGTGCAACTGCCTGGGCGATGTCGGTGGTCTTGCCGCTGGCCTCGAGCTTTCGGACGCCCGATGCCGGGATTTTTTCGGTGGTGCTCGAGAACGAGAAGCACTCGAGGCTGAAATCGTCTGCGAGGGCATCGAGGTAGCGCGGGGCAAGGCTCTGCCTCACCCACTCGAGGCGCGTGGGCGCGTTTGGGCCGTCGCGGGCGCTCATGCTGCTGGAAACGTCGATGGCGATGGCGAGCGCGGGCTTTTCGATTTGCTCGCCCTGTATGCTCAGGGCGGGCCGCGCCAGAAACAACACCAGCCCGGCAACGATGAGCATCCGCAGCGCGAAGAGAAGCGCGTAGGTCCTGGGCGGCACGTGCCCTGCGGCTTTCAGGCCGGCGGCCGCCGCCAGGGGGAAGGCCGTCATCGCAACAATGCTCACGGGTGGAATTTGCCGTGGAAGTCCGATCATCGCCAGGAAAACAGACGCGAGAATCATGCACCCGACGCCGATTCCGACGACGCTCGCATGCCGAACACGGCGCGGCCTGCCGGCAAGCATCCGCCCGACAAGCGGCAAGGCGGCAATGCCCAGCGTGAGCCCGATGGGCCCGGCGATGCCGAGCAGGCGGAGGATGGGCTCGTCGTATTTCGGCAGTTGCATCAGGCCGAGCATCAGCAGCATCGACAGCAGAAACACGCCGGCGCCCGCTGCGGCCGAGCACACCGCCGCCGCGCGGGCGGCAGCGTTTGCTTCGTCGGATGTATCTCTGAACCGTCGGCGCGCGAGGGCCGCAACAACTGCAATCGCGCCAAGCAAGCCGCCTGCGACCGACAGGCAGGGGTTGAGGGCATCAGATATGAGGGGCGGCCGGCCGGGCTCCGCGCCCGCGAATGATGAGGCGATTCGCAAGAGGATCAGCACAATGCCGGGCACGCCGGCAACGGGCAGGGCGAGCGCGCCAAGCTTGCGTGTGAACGACGCAGACGTTCGGGAAAGGAATCTGCGGACGTGCGGATACAGTGCAAGGGCCGCCAGGACGGCGGCGAGCGCGGGAAAAAGACGATATGCGTATAGCTCGGTGTCGAGCGCTTCCGAGAAGAGAACTCTTACATCGGACATGACGTGGGGGCGTCCGGATAAGCCGCCTTGAATTGCTCCTCGAGTTCCTCGAGCCTGGGGGCTATTGCAGCCTTGCCGGCACGCGTGAGCTTGGATATGAACAACTTGCCGTCGATGTGGTCGCTTTCGTGCTGGAGGGCAATTGCCAGCAGGCCGTCAGATTCCAGCTCGAACTGCCGCCCGTTGAGATCGAATGCCTTCACGCGGACACGCTCGGCGCGCCCGACTCGCATGTTGATACCCGGCACGCTCAGGCAGCCTTCCTCCTCGTTGACGGCGCCCTCGGCCTCGACGATGACGGGATTGACGAAGACCATCTCGCCGTCTTTCTCGCCGTTGGCGTTGATCACAAACAGCCGTGCATCCCAGCCGACCTGCGGCGCGGCAAGGCCCAGGCCGCGGGCCTCGTACATCGTTTGGAACATCTCGGCGACGCGGTCGACGACGGCCTTGTCTATTCGCTGGAGTTCCTTGCACTTTTTTCTCAGGCAAGGATGGGGGTATTTGAGGATTTTCATTACGGGCGTAACCTCGGCAGAGCCCCATGCAGGGGCGAAACACTCGCGCCGTGCCATTACTGTATTGTACGTCATACAGCGTGGAGAATTCAAGCTTTAATGGGCCGGCCATGAGGAATGGACGGTCGGGCCTGGCGGCAGGGACGCGCCTGGCGTGGCTTCCGCCGCGCGAGGTTGGTCATTTGGCGCGGGGCGCCCCGATGGGCAAGGGCTTGATTGAATTGATCAGGCCCTGTTCTTCGAGGGTGAGGGGATTGTCTTCGTCGAAGAGTTCCGGCTTGATGAAGATGGTGAGGTCGGTTACGCGGCTGTCTTCGGTGTTGTTCTTGAATAGCCAGCCGATGAGTGGAATCCTGTGCAGGAACGGCACGCGGCTGGCCTGCTTGGTATGCGTTCGGTCGCGAAGGCCCCCGATGACTACTATATCGCCGGACTTCACCATGACGGTTGTTTGTGCTTGCCGTGTGCTGACGATCGGGCGCTGCTTTTCGCCGTTGACGAGGATGTAGTCCTGGATTGCCTCGACCTTGGGCATTATGTCGCGCGTGATGAAGC